>JALRLM010000269.1 GCA_023254435.1 Hydrocarboniphaga sp. | reverse complement strand
GGCCGACAGGGTCTCGGGGTCCGGGTCCTTGACCGCGAAGTCGTCGATCGGCTCGGGCGCAGGGGCGTCGCAGGTCAGGCGCACCAGTTCGCGCGACAGGCGGATCTGATCGGCGAAGTTGATCAGGGTCTCGCGGCGCTTGGGCTGTTTGATCTCGCCGGCGCGGGCCAGCAGCGCATCCAGATCGCCGTATTCGTCCAGCAACTGGGCCGCCGTCTTGGGTCCGATCCCGGGCGCGCCAGGGACGTTGTCGACGCTGTCGCCGATCAGGGCCTGGACCTCGACCACCTTGTCCGGGGTGACGCCGAACTTGTCCATCACCGCCTCCTCGGCCAGGACGCGGTCCTTCATCGGGTCATACATGACCACGCCATTGCCGATCAGCTGCATCAGGTCGAGGAGAAACTGCCCGTCGAGGCGCAACGCCTGCTCAAGGTCGCACGCGACCGCGAGGCCGCGCTCGAAGGCCGTCGCGTGCTGGTGGTGGAGGACGACGTGCGCAACGTGTTCGCGCTGACCAGCGTGCTCGAACCGCGCGGCGCCACGGTGGAGATCGCGCGCAACGGACTCGAGGCGCTCGCCGCGCTCGAGCGCAGCGGCAAGGGCGCGGGTGCGAACATCGATCTGGTGCTGATGGACATCATGATGCCGGAGATGGACGGCTTCACCGCCATGCGCGAAATCCGCAAACGTGGCGAGTGGAAGAAGCTGCCGATCATCGCGCTGACCGCCAAAGCCATGCGCGACGATCAGGAAAAGTGTCTGGCCGCGGGTGCCAACGACTACATCGCCAAGCCGCTCGACGTCGAGAAGCTGCTGTCGCTGATCCGCGTCTGGATGCCCAAGTAAGCGCGATATGACAGACCGCGATAGCAGTGCAGAGTCGCCAGCCGACCGCAGCTTCGAGATCGAACTCAAGCTGCTGATCGATGCGATCTACCTGAAGTATCACTACGACTTTCGCGAGTACGCCGGCGCTTCGCTCAAGCGCCGCCTGCTGGCTGCGCTGGAGCGCTTCGACTGCGCCACGCTATCGCAGCTGCAGGACCGCCTGCTTCACGACACCGAGGTGTTTCCGCAGCTGCTGGACTATCTCACCGTGCAGGTCAGTGAGATGTTCCGCGATCCGGATTACTTCCTGGCCCTGCGCCAGACCGTGATTCCGATGCTGCGCACCTATCCGTCGCTGAAGATCTGGGTGGCCGGCTGCAGCACCGGCGAGGAGGTTTATTCCTTCGCCATCCTGCTGCGCGAGGAAGGCCTGCTCGATCGCACGCTGATCTACGCTACCGACATCAACACCAATGCGCTGGCGCGTGCCGCCGCGGGCGTCTACTCCGTCGATCGTATCGCCGGCTTCACCGACAACCATCGGCGTTCGGGCGCACGCAATTCGCTGTCGGATTACTACACCGCGGCCTACGGTCGCGCGATGTTCGACAAGAGCCTGCGCAAGAACATCGTGTTCTCCGATCACAGCCTGGCCACCGACAGCGTGTTCGCCGAGGTGCAGCTGGTGTCCTGTCGCAACGTGCTGATCTATTTCAATCGCGAGCTGCAGGATCGCGCGCTGGGCCTGTTCAGCGACGCGCTGTGCCGTAAGGGTTTTCTGGGCCTCGGCAGCAAGGAGTCGCTGCGCTTCTCGCGCCACGCCGATGCCTTCGCCGACCTGGTGCGCGAGCAGCGCCTGTTCCAGAAGCAGGATTTCGCCGCATGAGTGCGGCAGACTTCGACGCCATCGTCATCGGCACTTCGGCGGGCGGCATCGAAGCGCTGTCGCGGCTGCTGCCGGCCCTGCCGGCGGCGTTGCACGCCAGCGTGCTGATCGTGTTGCATCTGCCGCGCGACCGTCCCAGCCTGCTCGCCGATCTGTTCGCCCCGCAGTGTGCGCTGGCCGTGTGCGAGGCCGAAGACAAGGAGCCGCTGCAACCCGGCACGGTCTACTTCGCGCCGCCCGACTACCACCTGCTGGTCGATCGCGAACGCGATGGCAGCGTCGTGCTGGCGCTGTCCAGCGACGAACTCGTGCATTACTCGCGACCGTCCATCGACGTGCTGTTCGAATCCGCCGCCGATGCCTATGGCCCGCGCCTGCTCGGCATCGTGCTGACCGGCGGCAACCAGGATGGCGCCGCAGGTCTCGCCGCCGTGCATCGCGAAGGCGGGCGATGCATCGTGCAAAGTCCCGACGAGGCCCAGGCCGCCTACATGCCCGAGGCGGCGCTGCGGCGTGGCCATGCCGACGAGGTGCTGACGCTGGCGCAGATCGCCGAGCGCCTGAGCCGGCTCTGAGCGGAGAAACCCTCTCGCGCAGAGTTTGAAGCGGGTCTAATTTCAACTCCGCGAGCCTCAATAAAATGCCGCGCTTGCCGCCAAGGCAGGGATTTTGGGAGGGAACCCGATGCGTCATGCGATTCGCCGCAGCCTGATGGCTGCCCTGTGCTGCACGCCCGTCGTCGCCACCGCCGCGGCCACGACTTCGCTGTCGTCCTGGTACGAGCAGCTGCCGCAGCCGCCCAAGACCGCAGCCGAAGCGCAGGCCCGGGTCCGCTTCGACAGCGGGCAGGCCGTGCTCGACTACCCGGCGCTGAGCACCTACGTGAGCCGGCTGCAGGCGCACAGCCAGCAGTTGCAGCAGAGCGGCGAGACCAATGTCGCGGCGCTGGAGGCGGCCAGCACCGACATGTATGCCGACCTCAGCAAGGCGGCGGGCGGCGATCTCAACGATCCCGAATTTCTCGACAAGCTGGAGTCGATGTCCGACGCCGAGAAGATGGCCCTTGCCCAGCGCATGGCCAATCCGACCCAGGCGGCGATGACGCGCGAGACCAACGGCGTGAGCATCGCCGGTGCCGAGCCGGCGCCGGTCACGGCCGCGCTGAACCGCTATCGCAACGACCTGCCGGCGCTGAACGCCCAGAGCCAGTCCATTTCGGCGCTGGTCGAG
The DNA here is from genome assembly GCA_023254435.1 of Hydrocarboniphaga sp. Lineage (GTDB taxonomy): Bacteria > Pseudomonadota > Gammaproteobacteria > Nevskiales > Nevskiaceae > Hydrocarboniphaga. Next base: position 4,632 of record JALRLM010000269.1, on the reverse strand, counting down.
GTCGAGCAGGTGCGCGCAGACGCCCACGCGCGTCTCGACGCCTCGCTCGATCAGGACGCCAAGACCTGCGCCAGCCAGACCGATGCCCAGGCGCACACGGACTGCCTCAAGCAGAAAGCGCTGGCCTGCTGGGATCGTCACGCCAGCATCTCCGACGAGCAGCTCGCCGCGCTGCAGAAAACCTGGCAAAGCCAGTACACGAGTGGCCGCAAGCTGGCGACCGGGGCCGATCAGGCGCTGGCGCCGGCGCAGTACGGACAGTCGGCCAAGAGCATGACCGGCAAGACGCAGCTGCTGGCCTATCAGTCGCAGCTGCTGCTGCCGGCCGAGCAGCTGGCCAAGGCCAGCGAGGCGGCCTGGCTGGACGCCGGCAAGTGGCGCCTGGGCAAGGCGCAGAGCGACGGTGGCGCGGTGTCGGCCCTGTCGGGCAGCTGCGCTTTCGTCGCCGTCTACGGCCGCAGCGGCACCAACGGTCGTAGTGGCACTTCGCGCTCCAAGCTCGCACCCGTCAACGACGCGGCCAAAAAAGCCCAGGACGGCGCCAAGAAAGTGCTGGATTGGCTCAAGAAGTAAGCGACGCCGGACCGCCGCCGGACGCCCTGCGCCGGCGGCTGCTGCGCACGCTGGCGGCCGCGCCGCTGCTGTCCGCGGCCTTGCCCGCGACGGCCAGGTCGCGCCGCATCGTCGTCATCGGCGGTGGGCTGGCCGGGCTCGTGGCGGCGCTGGAGCTGACACGCGCCGGCCACGAGGTGAAGCTGCTCGAAGCCCAGGATCGTGTCGGTGGCCGCGCGCGCACGCTGCGCGGCGTGTTCGACGACGGCCTGCATGCCGAACTCGGTCCGCTCTACGTGCCCGATACGCACGAGCTGACGCTGCACTACTGCCGGCAGTTCGGCCTGCGGCTCGCGGTGCCGGCGCCCGGTCTGGCCGCCGTCCGGCTGCTGCGCGGCCGGCGCCTGCGGCTGGCCGCGCGTGAACCCGACTGGCCTTACGCGCTGCGCGAGGACGAACGCGGTGCCGGCATCGACGAGCTGCGCGCCCGCTACGAACGATGCTGGCTCGCGCGCATCGGCAATCCCGTGGACGCGCAGTGGAATGCGCGCGACTACGCCGCGCTCGACGACGCCGACCTGATCGATTGCCTGGCGCGCGAGGGTGCCTCGCCCGAAGCCATCGCGCTGCTCGGCGCCAGCGCGCTATGGGGCGATGGCCTGCGCTCGGTGTCGGCGCTGTGCCTGCTGCGCGACGGTCTGCTGCAGGACGGCGCCGGCCACAACTGGCGCATCGTCGATGGTGTCGACGCGCTGCCACAGGCGTTCGCGAGCCAGCTCGGCACGCGCGTAGTCGAGAATGCCGTGGTGACGCGCATCGAAACGCGCGCGGGCGGCGTGCGCGTGATCGCGCGGCTCGACAGCCGCACCGTCGCTTTCGACGCCGACCGAGTCATCTGCGCGCTGCCGTTCTGGCAGCTGCGGCGCATCGACACGCCGGTCTGGTCGGCCGGCAAGCGCGAGGCCATCGCCGGCCTGCGCGCATTCTCGGCCCTGCGCACGAGCTTTCAGATGCGGCGCCGGTTCTGGCTCGATCGCGGCGACAGCGGCGCGGCGCAGACCGATCATGCGGCGATGCCCTCGGTGTTCGACGTCGCGGCGCAGCAGCCTGGCGAACGTGGCCTGCTGCAGGTCTACACGGGCGGCATCGAGGCGCGACGGCTGGCCGCGCTGCCCGAGCGCGATCGTCACGCCGAGCTGCTGGCCCTGCTCGAACAGGTGCATCCGGGTGCCGCGGCGCATTGCGAGCGCGTGCATTCCTGGAGCTGGGACGAGGCGCCCTGGGCCGGCGGCGCCTCGGCCTGGTTCGGGCGCGGCGAGATGCAGCGATACGCGGCGCATCTGGCGACGCCCGAGTCGCGCGTGCACTTTGCCGGCGATCACACCAGTCCGTGGATACGCTGGATGCAGGGCGCGCTGTATTCGGGCCTGCGCGCCGCGCGCGAAGTACACCAGGCCGATGACTGAAGCGCGTCGCATCGCTGTTGTCGACGCCGGGCTGCTGATGCTGGCGGTGTCGCTGGCCTATGCCAAGGCGCTCGCCGGACCGTTCCAGTTCGACGACTACACCGTGATCGTGCAGGCCGACGCGGTACACGGTTGGGCCGCGTGGTGGGACGACCTGGGCCACGGCCTGCGGCCGCTGCTCAAGCTCAGTTACCTGCTGGACTGGCTCGCCGGCTTCGGCGCGCCGGGATTTCATTTCACCAATCTCGTCATCCATGCGCTCAACGTCTGGCTGGTGCGGGGGCTCGTGAAGCACGCCGTGAGCTGCTGGTTGCCGGCACTCGACGCCGGCAGCGCGCGCCGTGCCGCCTTGCTGGCGGCGCTGATTTTCGCCCTGCACCCGGCCAACACCGAGGCCGTGAGCTACATCTGCGCGCGCTCGGTCAGCCTCATGGGCCTGCTCATGCTGGCCTGTCTGCGCGTGCACCGTCTGGAATCGCCCCTGGGCTCGCTGGCCGCCAGCTGGACGCTGTTCGGTTTCGCGCTGGCGGTGAAGGAGCCGGCGGCGATGCTGCCGCTGCTGATGTGGCTCGGCGATCGCTACGGCATCGGCCGGCAGTACGACTCGCGCCGCGCCGCGCTGCTGCGTTATGCGCCCTACGCGCTGCTGTTGCTGGGCCTGCTGCTGGGGTTCGTGCCGCAGTCGCGCTATCGCGAGTTTCTGCTCGGCAGCCTCGGCGCGCGCGCCATCGACGACAACCTGTGGTCGCAGATCGGCGCACTGCGCTATCTGCTCGAACTCGCGCTGCTCTGGCGAGTGCCCAACATCGATCCCGAGCTGGCCGAGGCGCAGGGCTACGCGCCGTCGCTGCTGCTGCAGGCGCTGGCCGGGCTCGCGCTGCTGGTGCTGGCGCTGCGATCGCGCCGTCCCTGGCTGGGCTGGGGCCTGCTGTGGTTCGTGCTGCAGTTGCTGCCCACCAATTCGCTGCTGCCGCGCAACGATCTGGTCAACGACCGGCAGCTGTACCTGGCCGGCATCGGCTTGTGGACGGCGCTGGCGGTGGAACTGGCGAGTCGTGGCCTGCTGCGGCGGCCGTGGCTCGCGGCCAGCGGCATCGCCGGCCTGGCGCTGGTGATCGGCGCGGCGACCGTCGCCCGCAATCGCGACTACGGCAGCGAAGTGGCGCTGTGGCGGGCGACGACGCTGGCCTCGCCCGGCAAGGCACGGCCTTGGAACAACCTGGGTTACGCGCTGCAGCTTGCGGGCTGTCGCCAGCAGGCACTCATGGCCTACGAGCGTGCGCTGGCCCTGGACCCCGAACACGAACGTGCCCGCCACAACCGCGATGCGCTGCTCGCGCTGAAATTGCCCGAGGCCTGCCGGGAGTCCTGAGCGTCGATACGCCGATGTGTGGATCGGCACGAGGCTGCTTTTTGCCGGCGTTGTAGGCAAACGTCGTGGGTCATTTGTTTGCCTTGTGAGCTCGGGCCGGCGTCGATACGATCGGCGGACGTCGACGCCTGTGGTTTTGCTGCGCTGCGCCGATCGCTGCGGATGCCCCGGTGCGGATGCCGCCGTGGGCAATGGGCACAACAGATTCAACGGATCGTGCCGCTATCAGCCGAAGCTCAGGAGACGAGAAGAGATGACACTGGCCCCCTGCATTTTGTGCGTCGAGGACGAGCCGTCGCTGCGCCGCGATCTCGTCGATGAGCTCATCGACGCCGGATACCAGGTGCTGGAGGCTTGCAACGGACGTCAGGCGCTGGAGCTGCTCAAGACCCAGCAGCCCGACCTGGTGCTGTCCGACGTCAACATGCCCGACCTCGACGGGCTCGACATGCTGCAGGAGCTGCGCGCCTCCGACCTGCCGACTTCGCAGGTGCCTTTCATTTTCCTGACCGCCAATGGCGCCAAGACCGACATCATCCGCGGTCGCGAACTGGGCGCCGACGATTACCTGATCAAGCCCGTCGACTACGACCTGCTGCTGAGCCTGCTGCGCTCGCGCCTGCAGAGGGTGGTGCGTGCGCGCAGCCGTGTCGAGACCGATCTCAAGGCGGCGCAGCAGAAGATCGAGAAACTCATGGGCGAATCGCTGGCCAGCACCCTGGCCGGCCGTCCTGCGCTGGTGCCCTGGCTGCGCTCGCTGCGCGAGCCCGTGGACCTGCTGTTCGTGCGCCCCGGCGACGTGCAGTTCATGGACGTGACGCGCAGCGCCGACCATCAGCACCGCAGCCTGCAGTCGCTGTTCGCCAGCCTGCGCCAGATCGTGCCCGGCGGCGAAGCCCGGCTCTACGACATGGCGCCCAATCTCTACGCCATGCCGTTGCCGCGCCATGCCAATCGCGACGCGCTCGTGCGCGGGCTCGATCAGCTGCGCGATCAGCAACTGCTGCTCGACGGCTCGCCGGTGCGCTTGCGCTCGACCATGATCATCGCGCCCTTCGACCCCGATCCGGCCGATGCCGACGGCATCGACGCCTTCATCGACGAGGCCATGGTCGCGCTGCATCTGGCGCGTCGCGACAACGTCGACGAAGTGGTGGTGCTGACCGCCACAGCCGCCGAGCAGATGCGCCTGCTGCGCCACGTCGAGGAAGCGCTGCCGCGCGCCATCGCCAATGGCGAGCT
>JALRLM010000268.1 GCA_023254435.1 Hydrocarboniphaga sp. | reverse complement strand
CGCGTCGCCGGCCGGCGCCTCTCGCCAGAACATCAGCCGCCGCCTGATCGTCTGCCGCCGCTGCCAGTCGCGAATCCGGTTCTCCAGAATGCGAAAGAACAGCGGCGGCCATTCGGCGGCGCCACGATCGGCATACCGTCGCGCCAGTTGCATCATCGCGTCCTGTACGAGGTCGAGCGCTTCGTCGCGATCGCGCGTGGCGATCTGGGCGATGCGAAAGGCGCGCCGTTCCACGCTGCCGAGAAAGGCATCGAGGCTGACGACATCGGGCGAGGACGGGATCGACACCCGGAGAGTCTAGCGAGCGCTGGCCCGGCGCTCACCGCCGCGCCTGGCGGCGGTCCTGCCGATGGTCGATGCGATCGCCCTTGTTGTCGAGCCGGTTGGCGACCTGCTCGCGGCCGTGGTTATCGGCGTAAGTGCTGGCACGGTCATAGCGGTTCTCGATGACATCGCCCTTCTTGTCATAGCGGTCTTCCTTGCGTTCGCCCCGTGCGTCGAGTCGATGGTCGACGCGATCGCCCGCATCCTGCGCCTGAGCCGGCAGGCTCGCGGCGGCCAGCAAGCCGGCGGCGATCGAAACAGCAATCCAGTTCTTCATGGCAATGCTCCTTGCGTGATGCTCGTTGAGAGAGGCAGGAGCCGTTTCGTATCGTGCTCCATACTCTCTACAACGCAGCTCGACAAACAGCGTTGACAGCTTTTTTCTGATCCGGCCACTTCGGTGACTTCAAGAGCGTGGCCCACACCCGTCAGACAGACGACTCTTTCCAGTACCTTGTGACCGGCTCAGACAGGCATCGTCATGCGCGCAGCAGGTCGAGCGCGCGGTACCGCGCCGGCTCGATCTGCGCTTCGCCCGCAGCCCACCAGCGACCCAGCACCGCGTTGTAGAGGCAGCGGTAGTCCAGCGTCGGCGTCACGTCGCCATCGTCGAGCTTCGCCAGCGCCGGCGCTTCGCCCAACAGCCCGCCGCGCACGCGTCCACCGAGCACGAAATGCGGTGCGGCCTTGCCGTGATCGGTGCCACCGCTGCCATTCTCCTGCACGCGCCGGCCGAACTCCGAGTAGGTGAGGACGAGCACGTCGCTCCAGATGCCCGCGGCCGTGAACGCGGTCTTGAGCGCGGCCAGCGTGTCGCCGAGCTGGCGCAGCAGCGCCTGCTGGCGTCCGAGCTGGCCCGCATGCGTATCGAATCCCGTCAATGCGATCTTGACCACGGGCGTCGCCGGATCGCCGATCAGCAGGCGTGCGGCCTCACGCGCATCGCGACCGAAGGCGCCTTGCGGAAATTCGCCGGCCGGCTGCGGTCGCTGCGCGGTCAGCGCGTGACCCGCCGATTCGATGTCGCGCTGCACGGCCAGGATGCGCCTGAGCGCCGGATTCTCGCTGCTGGCTTCCAGCGCCTGCACGCCGCGCGACTCCGACACGAAGCTGCGCGTGTCGGTCATGACCACGGGCTGCATGTCGTCGCCGCTGGCGGGCTTGGGATTGCGACCGATGACGACGGCATCGGCGGCGAAGCGACGACCGAACTGCTGCTGCGGATCGATGCGCGACAACCAGCCATCCTGGCCGATGACGTCGGCATCGGTGGCCGTGTCCCAGATTTCGATCGAGCGAAAGTGCGAGCGATTGGACTGCGCATAACCCAGTCCTTGCACCACGGCGAGTTCGCGCTGCTGAAACATCGGCATCAGCGCGGCGAGTTCGGGATGCAGGCCCATGTGCTCGTCAAGCTGCAGCACCGCATCGCGCGGAATCGCCAGGCGCGGGCGCAGTTTGGCGTAGAGCGGATCGGCATACGGCACGACGGTGTTGAGGCCGTCGTTGCCGCCATTGAGTTCGATCAGCAGCAAGCGGCGCGGGCCGGTTTGCGCAGCGGCCAGTGCCCCGGTGCCCGGCACGCTGAGCAGCGACGAAAACACCGCCGCCTTCAGGCAATCGCGACGCGAGAGTGAGCCGCTGAACGGGCCCGACAATGGAATGGTCATGGCAACCTCACTTGAGCTGGTAGACCGGATCGAGCAGCCAGGTCTGCAGGCGATCGGGTGGCTTGGCTCCTTCGACGGGCGGCAGCACGGGCGCAAAGGCCAGCAGTTCCAGTTCGGGACCACGCGGCGGCAGCGCCTCGCCCACTTCGCCGAAACGCCGCTGCACGGCAAGGCCCTGTCTGCGCATCGGCCGCTTGGCCGCCTTGCGCATGCCCGGCTCTTTCGTGCCGGGCCCGTCGTCGTCCACTTCGTCGGTCGGGGTCGGCAGATCGCCCGCCAGCGCGAGCACGAACTGGCGGCGCTGCAGCAGCCATTCGCTGGTGATCCAGTCCTCGCCGCGCGGCCAGCCCTTGACGTTGGGTGGATCGAACAGGCGCTGGCCCATGCGTCCGGCCGCCAGCGCCAGGCTCATCGGCGTCGTCGGCAGATCGAGCTGGCGCGCGGTGCCGACGACGAATTCCACGGGCGATTTCACCAGCGTGCCCTGGCGCGCCTGTGTGAGCAGTTCGGGCCGACCGAGCAGCGATTTGAGCAGCGGCGCAATCCGCCAGTCGCGACGGAAGCCGGCCGCCAGCGCCTTCACCGCGCCGGCGTCGGGCTGCGGGGACACGAACTCGCGCCACAGGTTCTCGACCACGAACTCGGCCGCGCGCGGCTGGCCCAGGATGATGTCGACGACGTCGTCGCCGTCGAAGTTGCCGCTCTTGCCCAGGACGGTCTTGCGGCCGTCGTCGTGCTGGCGAGCCTTGAGCTCGACGTCGCCCTGGGGCGGCGACAGCTTGGCACCCGTGAAGGCGCGCGCGGCGTCGCGGATGTCGGCTTCGGTGTAATGACCTTCGCCCAACGTGAACAGCTCCAGCAGCTCGCGGGCGAAGTTCTCGTTGGGTTCGTTCTTGCGATTCTGCTGGCCGTTCAAGTACAGCAGCATCGCAGGGTCGCGGATCAGCTCGTGCAGCAGTTGGTCGTAGCAACCCAGCGCATGGCGGCGCAGCATGGCGTTCTGCCGATACAGCAGCTGGCCCCAGCGCACGTTGCGATAGGACGAAGTGAAGCGGCCGGCCCAGAACAGCGTCATGCGCTCGGCCAGCGGAGCCGGCGTTTCGAGCATTTCGCGCAGCCACCAAGCCTGCAGCTCGCCGTAACGGCGCATCCATTTTCGGCGCAGCTCGCGCCTGGCCTGCTCGTCCAGGCCCTGGTCGGCAAAGGGCAGCTCGACCGGCTCGCCGACCCAGTCGGGCGGCGGCGTGGCGGCCTGGCGGCGACCGGCGGCGCGATCGACCTCGCGATCGATCAGCACCGTCATCGTGGCGGACTCGGGCGGCTCGTCGCCCAGAGGACCGGGGTCGAAGCCGATGCGACGCAGCAGGTGGCGCGCGTCGGCATCGGAATCCGCGTTGGCGGAGGTGCGCATGGATGGCTTCCTTGCGATGGACCTCCCCTTTCAACGCAGCACTGCGGCGCGCGTTGACTCGGCTTGTCTCTCAGTGCGTGCGGCGAGGGCTGGCGTCGTGGCGGGACGAAGGCTCGGTCTGCGCAGACTTAGGCGGCTGGGTACCGGGACGCGGCATGCCCAGCGCAGCAGCCAGCAGTTCGGACAGCTCGTCGATGCCGAGCTTGGGAATATCGTTGTGGGTTTGCTTTTGCATGGCTCTAACTCCTTGATCCACCGCTGTATCGCGGCGAAGTCAGTGTCGCTCGCCGGGGCCTCGGGGCGATGACGCGGCGGTGTCGCCGGGTTACCGCCTGTAACCTCTTTGGCACCTCGCGTGACGGCGGCGCCGGGCCTGCAACGGACGGTCGCGAATGTTGTGTTAAGGCCGGCCGCAGCCCAAACTGTCGGCCTGAAAACCGTATTCACCTGGTCGAAAACCCAGCCCTATCTTCGCCAGGCGCCGGCTACAACGGCGTCGTCGCTCTCAACATGCCCTATTCCCGCATCGCCGGCACCGGCAGTTACCTGCCCGAAAAAGTCCTGACCAATCGCGACCTGGAACAGGTCGTCGACACCAGCGACGACTGGATCTATGAGCGCACCGGCATCCGCCAGCGCCATATCGCCGCCGATAGCGAGCAGACCAGCGATCTCGCCTGTCAGGCCGCGCGGCGCGCCATGGAAGCGGCCGGCGTGACACCCGACGAAGTCGATCTGATCATCGTCGCCACCTCGACGCCGGACATGATCTTTCCGGCCACGGCCTGCCTGCTGCAGTCCAAGCTCGGCGTCACGCAGGGCGCCGCCTTCGACATGCAGGCCGTGTGCAGCGGCTTTGTCTATGCGCTGGCCACGGCCGACAAGTTCGTCGCATCGGGCCAGAGCAAGTGCGCGCTCGTGGTCGGCGCCGAAACCTTCTCGCGCATCCTCGACTGGAACGATCGACGTACCTGCGTGCTGTTCGGCGACGGCGCCGGCGCGGTCGTGCTCAAGCCCTCCGAGGAGCCCGGTATCCTGTCCAGCCATCTGCATTCCGACGGCCGCCTCAACGGCATCCTCTGCGTGCCGGGGCAGGTGCAGAAAGGCGTCGTGGTCGGCAATCCCTTCGTGGAGATGAACGGCCAGGCCGTCTACAAGCAGGCCGTGCGCGTGCTCGGCGAAGTCACCAACGAGGCGCTGGCCGCCCATGGCCTGACCGGCGCCGACCTGCACTGGATGGTTCCGCACCAGGCCAATATCCGCATCATCCGCTCCACCGCCGAAAAGCTGGGCCTGAAGCCCGAGCAGGTGGTGACCACGGTCGACCTGCACGGCAACACCTCGGCGGCGTCGATTCCGCTGGCGCTCGACATCGCCGTGCGCGACGGCCGCATTCAGCGCGGCCACAACGTGATCTTCGAGGCCGTGGGCGGCGGCATGACCTGGGGCGCGGTGCTGGCACGCTGGTGAGCGCCGCACGGCCGCTAGAATGCGCGCCGTTGCCTCCACTGCCGACACCATGACCGATCCCGTCCGGCCGGCCGCCGTCTGGCGCCGCCTCGCCGCTGCCGTCTACGACAGCCTGCTGCTCGTCGCGCTGTGGATGATCACGGCGCTGGTCGACGTGGTGATCCGTGACCTGATCGGCCTGCCGCGCAATCTGCAGGCGCTGCAGGTGCTGGAGTTCAGCGTCGGCCTGCTGTTCTTCGGCTGGTTCTGGACCCATGGCGGGCAGACCCTGGGCATGCGCGTGTGGAAGCTGCGCGTGCGCCGCCACGATGGCAGCGTCCTGCGCTGGCCCGTGGCGGCGGTGCGCTACAGCGTCATGCTGGCGACCTGGATCGCGGTGTTCCTGCCGCTGTTGCTGCTATCGCCCAAGGTGGCCGCGCACGTGCACGCCGGCAAGGCAGCCTCGGTCGCGACCATCGTCTGCGTGCTGGCACTGATCGCTGTGCTGGTGGATCGCCGCCGCCGCACGCCCTGCGACTGGGCCAGCGGCAGCGAAGTGATCGAACTGCCCTGGGATGCGCAGCGGTCGGCCTGAGCGGCCAGCATCACCTTCGATCGCGGCGCGCAAGCGCGTCGTGGCTCACCGCTTTCGATTGACGGCCCGAAGCGCCAGCACCGGCGAGTCGCAACGTGCCTAACGAGCTGCGTATCGACGAGCCGGGCACCTCCATGTCGCGGGACACCGCCGACCGTCACCCCGCCTGGCGCAGCCGCCACCATCCGGCCGAGGCGAGCAGAATCGTCGGCGCACTCGCCGCCAGCGGCGGCGGCCAGCCGTAGAGCTGGCCGAAGTTGGCCGTGACCTCGTTGGTGACATAGAACGCCACGCCGATCAGCACGCCGATCATGAGCCGCAGGCCCGCACCGCTGTTGCGCAGCGAGCCGAACACGAACGGCACGGCGAACAGCATCATCGCCATGACCGTGAACGGCTCGATGAGCTTGCGCCACAGCGTGAGGCGCTGTTCGGACGAATCGAGCTCGTTCTCGTCCAGATACGAAATCAGCTGGATCAGGCCCTGCGTCGACAGGCTGCGCGCCTCCAGCACGAACAGGCGCAGCACCTGCGGCGACAGCCCGCCGTCCCACTCGTAGCGGTCGAGCTTGGTGACCGTGGCTTGCTGGTCGTGAAACTCGGTGCGCTGCACGCCGGTGAAGGTCCAGTGGTTTTGCTCGAAGACGCCGTCCTCGACGCTCATCATCGCCTTGAGGCTGAGGTCGTCGGCCAGCGTGTAGATCACCGAAGGCCCGATGTGGTTTTCGGCGATGAGCTTGCGCACGTTGACGATGTGGGCGCCGTCGCGCAGCCACACCGGCTTGCGCGCCTCGCCGACGTCGACACCGTAGCGCGCGCGGCTCTTGTAGCGTTCGGCCGACTGCTGACCCTCGGGGGCGACCCACTCGCCGATCACCCAGCCCACGGTGCCCAGCACCGCGCCGGCCATCAGCGCGGCCACGCCGATGCGCTGGTTGGAAACGCCGGCGGCGCGGATCGCGGTGATCTCGGCCTGTTCGGCCAGGTTGCCCAGGCCCATGAGCGTGCCCAGCATGGCGATGATGGGCAGCAGGATGTGCAGGCCGGCCGGCATGTTGAGCAGCGTGTAGACCGCGAGCTCGAGCAGGCCGTAGTCACCCTTGCCGGTGCCGCCGAGGTCGGCGACGAAGCTCGTGAAGGTGTAGATGGTGACCAGCGCCAGCGCCACGATGCCGCTCAGCGTCAGGATGTTGCGCACCAGGTAGCGGTCGAGACGATTCATGCCGCCACCGTCGCCGCGCCCTTGGGGGCGCGCACCCACCAGTGCAGGCGCTTGCCGATCAGGATCAGCGCCGCCGCCAGCACGATGGCGTGGATCCACCAAAGGCCCACGGCCTCGGGCAGCTTGCCCTTGCCCATCCACGACTGGCCCAGGCCGATCAGGTTGGAATAGAACAGGTACACCACCAGCCCCAGCACCACCTTGCCGTAACGGCCCTGGCGCGGACCGACATAGGACAGCGGCACCGCCAGCAGCGTCAGCAGGAACACCGAAATCGGCGCGGCGATGCGCCAGTGCAGTTCGGCACGGTCCTGCGGGTCCGTGGAGGCGATCAGCGCCGCACGGCGCATCGAGCCGATGCAGCTCATCATTGACCAGTTGCTGAGGGACGAGGGCCGCGGGATGATCTACATGCCGTTCTTCAACTACGCCTACGGCGACCTTTCAA
>JALRLM010000155.1 GCA_023254435.1 Hydrocarboniphaga sp. | reverse complement strand
ACCTGCCCACCTTCCTGCAGAACCCGCTGGTGATCTTCCGCATCTGGGAGGGCGGAATGTCCTTCCACGGCGGCCTGATCGGCGTGCTGGTGGCATTCGCGCTGTATGCGCGCTCGCGCAAGCTCACCTTCTTCTACGTGGCGGACTTCATTGCGCCGGTGATTCCGGTGGGCCTGTTCACGGGCCGCATCGGTAACTTCATCAATGCCGAACTGTGGGGCTCGCCCACCGATCTGCCCTGGGCCATGGTGTTTCCCACCGACCCGCTGGGCCTGCCGCGCCATCCGTCGATGCTCTACGAGGCGTTTCTCGAAGGCATCGTGATGCTGTGCGTGCTGCTGTGGTTCTCGCGCAAGCCGCGTCCGCCGATGGCGGTGTCGGGGCTGTTCCTGCTGCTGTACGGCAGCTTTCGCTGGATGGTGGAATTCATCCGCACGCCCGACGCGCACATCGGCTACCTGGCCTGGAACTGGCTGACCATGGGCCAGCTGCTGTGCCTGCCCATGCTGCTGGCCGGCGCCACGCTGATGACGCTGGCCTACACGCGACGCCCGCGGCGCGCCTGATCGGGGCAAAAATTGCCCGATCGGGGTCGCTCCGACTAAAATTTAGGGCTTTTCACAGCCCTGCCGGCCGCAGTCCGCGCGCTCTGCCCCAAGGCGAAGCCCGCCAAACTGCCCCCAGGTCTTCAAACTCCAGTTTTTCTTTACAGTTTCCCCAGTCGAAACAACAGGATATTCCGATGGCGGTTGAACGTACCCTTTCCATCATCAAGCCGGACGCCGTGGCCAAGAACGTGATCGGCCAGATCTACAGCCGCTTCGAGCAGGCCGGCCTCAAGATCGTCGCTTCGCGCATGACCCACCTGACCGAGAAGGAAGCCGGCGGCTTCTATGCCGTGCACAGCGCGCGTCCCTTCTTCAAGGATCTGGTCTCGTTCATGATCAGCGGCCCGGTCGTGATCCAGGTGCTCGAAGGCGAAGACGCCATCGCCAAGCACCGCGACATCATGGGCGCCACCAACCCGAAGAACGCTGCTCCGGGCACCATCCGCGCCGATTTCGCCGACTCCATCGACGAAAACGCCGTGCACGGTTCCGACAGCGCCGAGAACGCGGCGGTGGAAATCGCCTACTTCTTCCGCAGCACGGAACTGGCGCCGCGCACGCGCTAAGGCCACTCGAGGACCAGGCGTGAACGCTCAGGCGAAATCCGAGACCGCGGTGGAGACGGCAACGCCGTCGGCCGCCGTGCGGGTTCCGGCCGAGGGCGAGCGCCTGGTCAACCTGTTTGGGCTCAATCGCGTGCAGTTGCGCGCGCTGTTCGCCGAGATGGGCGAAGCCCCGTACCGCGCCGACCAGATCATGCAGTGGATCTACCGGCGCGGCGTCGACAGCTTCGATGCGATGACCAATGTGTCGCGCGACCTGCGCAGCCGCATGCAGGCGCGCTTCACGATCCGTCATCCCGAACTGCTGGCCGAGCAGGTCTCGCAGGACGGCACCCGCAAGTGGGTGCTCAAGCTCGATGGCGGCAACGCCATCGAGACCGTATTCATTCCCGAAGGGGATCGCGAAACCTGGTTCTGGGAAAACTCGGGCCAGGGCGCGAAGAAAGTCGCGGTGCTCGACGACGAGGCCGGCGACGAACCGGTGCCGCGCTCGCGCGCCGCCGCCAAGGCAGCGCCGAAGGCCAGCGACAAGCCTGCCGAGAAGCGCTATCGCGGCACGCTGTGCATCAGCTCGCAGGTGGGCTGCGCCATGGACTGCTCGTTCTGCAGCACCGCGCAGCAGGGCCTCAACCGCAACCTGACCACGGCCGAGATCATTGCCCAGGTCTGGTTCGCGGCCAAGACGCTGGGGGGCGACTTCCAGAACGAGCGCGTCATCAGCAACGTGGTGTTCATGGGCATGGGCGAGCCGCTGGCCAACTACGGCCAGGTGACGCCGGCCATCGACATCCTGCAGGACGACTTCGGCTTCGGCCTGTCCAAGCGCCGCGTCACCGTGTCCACGTCCGGCCTGGTGCCGTTCATGGATCGCCTGCGCGCCGACTGCGATACCGCGCTGGCGGTGTCGCTGCATGCGCCCAACGACGAACTGCGCAACCAGCTGGTGCCGATCAACCGCAAGTACCCGATCGCCGAGCTGCTGGCCGCCTGCCGCCGCTACCCCGGCGCGTCCAACGCCCGGCGCATCACCTTCGAATACGTCATGCTGCGCGGCGTGAACGACTCGGAGGCCGAGGCGCGGGAGCTGGTGCGCCTG
>JALRLM010000122.1 GCA_023254435.1 Hydrocarboniphaga sp. | reverse complement strand
TCGTCAGTTTTTCGACATGATGGATGTCGGATTCTGCATCATCGAGTTCATCGACAGTCCTCACGGTCCGCTGAGCGACTACATCCATATCGAAGCCAACGCGGCTTATGCGCTCAATGCCGGCATTCCGAATGTCGTCGGCCAGAAAGTACGCGAGATGGTGCCCGACGAGGCGGCGGGCTGGGTGGAGCTCTACGGCAGCGTGCTCAAGACCGGCGAGCCGATCCGCTTCCAGCGCGAGCTCGTAGCCACCGGGCGCTATCTGTCGGTGTCGGCTTTCAGGATCGGTCCCGAGAGTCAGCGTCATGTCGCCGTGCTGTTCGCGGACGTCACCGAGCGTCGCCGCGCCGAGCTGGCGCTACAGGACCTCAACGACACGCTGGAGACGCGCGTCGCGGCGGCGCTGGCCGAGCGCAAGGTGCTCGCCGACATCGTCGAAGGCACCAACGCCTTCGTCCAGGTCGTCGACCTCGACTACCGGCTCATCGCCATCAACGGCGCCGCCACCAGCGAATTCGAGCGCGTGTTCGGCTTTCTGCCCCAGGTGGGCGACAACCTGCTCGAACTGCTGGCCGACGAACCCGAAAGCCTCGCCAAGCTCAGCGCCACCTGGTCGCGTGCGCTGGCCGGCGAGGATTTCGTCGAGGTCGCGGACTTCGCTGCCGAAGGCGTGGAGCGTCGTCATTACGAGACTCGCTACAACGTGCTGCGCGATGCCGAAGGGCGGCAGACCGGCGCGTATCAGTTCGGATACGACATCACCGATCGGCTCAAGGAACAGGAGCAGCTGCGCCTGGCCGAAGAGGCGCTGCGGCAGTCGCAGAAAATGGAAGCCGTGGGCCAGCTCACGGGCGGGATCGCGCACGACTTCAACAATCTGCTCGCCGGCATTTCGGGCGCATTCGAGATGATTGCGATGCGGCTGTCGCAGGGTCGCACGGGCGATATCGAAAAGTACCTGACGGCGGGCCAGGGCGCGACGCGTCGTGCAGCGGCGCTGACGCATCGTCTGCTGGCGTTTTCGCGACGACAGACGCTGATGCCCAAGCCCATCGTGATCAACCGGCTGATGTCCGAGCTGGTGGAATTGATCCAGCGAACGGTCGGTCCGTCGATACGCGTCGAAACCATCGCGGCCGGCGGTCTGTGGCCGACGATGGTGGATTCCAATCAGCTCGAAAACGCCATTCTGAATCTCTGCATCAATGCGCGTGACGCCATGCCCGATGGTGGCACGATCACGATCGAAACCGGCAACAAATGGCTCGATGCCCGCACGGCGGGCGAACGCGGGCTCGAACCCGGCCAGTACGTCACCACCTGCGTGAGCGACACCGGCGTGGGCATCGAAAAGTCGGTGCTGGATCGCGTGTTCGATCCTTTCTTCACCACCAAGCCGATCGGCGAAGGCACCGGCCTGGGCCTGTCGATGGTGTACGGCTTTGCTCGCCAGTCCAACGGCCACGTTCGCATTTATTCCGAAGTGGGGCAGGGCACGATGGTCTGCATCTATCTGCCGCGCCACGTCGGAGACGAGGCGGATCTCGATGTGACGAGCGTGGTGGCGCCGCCACGCAGCGGACGCGGCGAGACGATTCTGGTCATCGACGACGAGCCGTCGATTCGCATGCTCATCGTCGAATCGCTGAGCGAGCTCGGCTATGGCGTCGCCGAGGCGGCCGACGGCCCCAGCGGGCTCGAACTGCTGAAGTCGAACGATCGCATCGACCTGCTCATCACCGACGTGGGTCTGCCCGGCGGGCTCAACGGACGCCAGGTCGCCGACGCTGCACGAGCGCTGAGACCCGGGATCAAGGTGCTGTTCATCACCGGATATGCGCAGAACGCGGTGCTCAACCACGGTCACCTGGCGCACGGCAACGAGGTGCTGACCAAGCCGTTCTCGCTGGGCGATCTCAGCGCACGCATCGAGCGCATGCTGAAATCCGGTGTGCGCTAGCGCCCATGCGGGGCGGAGTTGGCTGGCGCGGTCACGGGCCAGTCGGCCGAGCGACCCAGTGTCGGGGCTCGTCCAATAAAAAACCCGCGACAACCGGAGGGAGTGGCCGGTTGCCGCGGGCGGTGGCGGCGAGTTGTCGGGAGAGAACGATCCCGCCGCGGTAGGGCGACTGCGGACCCTACGTACGTAAGACGCCGCATTCGCGCCGAAGTTCCCGGCGAAATTCGACAACATTTCGACGCTGCGGCGGCTCCTGCATCAGCAAGCACTTACAGCGGGCCCGCCGGCCTTTCCGGCGACCTGACCAGCCCCGTACGGAGCATCGCCGGCGAGTGCCGGCAAGTCGCTTTTTCGGGGCTGGATCGGAGGGTTTTTTAGGGCCTGTGGCTGGGGAGAATTCCCCTGTGAGCGTCTACGGCCTTCTTGTTAGCCTGCCCTTAACGACTTCCGAGCCATGTCATGGGGCGGGCACTCGAACGGCGCCCGGGGGCGCCCGAGACCCGGGACTTGGAACATCCCGATTACCGGAAAACGACGAGAATGGAAACCATACAGCCGGTCGCGTTCGACCAGTGGCGAATGCAGTACCTCGAGCCGCTGATCGATCGGGTCGCGCATCTCGACTGGCAGATCGCGTCGTTGCAGTCCCGGCTCATGGTCGCCGAACGCCTGACCTTGCAGCTCACCGCTGTGATGACCGAGCCGGCGCGCATCAATGCCGTGGAAGAAGTGCGGGAGTCGGTGGTCAAGGAGCTCAATTTCGCCCAGCAGAACCCCGGTCACGAAATTCTCGCGCAGCACCTGCAGGACCAGATCACCCAGCTCGACAAGAGTCTGGAGACGATGCGCGCCAAGCTGGCCGCCACACTGAGCTGAAAGCGGCCGAACCGCCGGATCAGATCACTCCGCGACCGACGCCGGGACGCTTGTCGATCAGCGTTCTCTTGCTCTTTTCGAGCCGCTTGATCAGGTCGGGGCCCAGCTCCAGCGCCAGGCCCACCGACAGCACGTCGATGATCGCCAGATGCGCCAGGCGAGACACCATCGGCGCATAGATTTCGGGATCTTCGCGCGTGTCCACGCACAGGCTGACGCTGGCGTTGCGTGCCAGCGGCGACAGGCTTTCGGTGATGGCGATCACCTGCACGCCGGCGCTGCGCGCCTGTTCCACCGCGCTGACCAGACCCGCGCTGCGGCCGGTGGCCGAGAACGCCACCACGACGTCGCCGGTTTCGAGCAGGGAAGCGGCCATGCCGATGGTGTGCGTGTCGGTGTACGACACCACCGGAATGCCGTAACGAAAAAATTTGTGGTGCGCGTCCTGCGCGATGGCGCCCGAATTGCCGACGCCGTAGAACTGGATCTGCCGCGCCCCACGCAGCATCGCGATGGCGCGGCGCAGTTGCGCCGCATCGAGTCGGTCGCGCACCGTGGCCAGCGTGTCGAGTGCGCGATTGAAGATCTTCAGCGTGACCTGCTCGGCCGAGTCGCCGGGCCGCACGTCCTGATGCACGAAAGGCACGCCCGTGGCGATGCTCTGCGCGAGCCGGTGCTTGAATTCGCGATAGCCCGAAAAGCCCATGGCATTGGCGAAACGCGCGACCGTGGGCTGGCTCACGCCGACGTGTTCGGCCAGGTCGCTGATCGACATGTTGGGAATTTCGCTTGCATGCGCGAGCACGAACTCCGCCACCGCGCGCTCGGACTTGCGCAGGCGATAGACGCTGTTGGCGAGGCGTACGAGCACGGCCGAATGATCGAGCGGATCGCTGTCTTCGATCGCGCCTGCGGTGTCGATGGGAGTGGCGATGCTGACCATGGCGGGCGTGATGTCGTGCGTCGGGAATGCGACAAGCGGAGCGGCGTCGCAGATCGAGGAAGGTGCCGCGTCGATGCGCAGCGCTCAACTGCCGGCTAGTCGGCGTAATAAACGCGAACGGGAACCGCAAGCGGCTCGAGGAAGGCGGCGATCGGCGCCTCGATGGGCGCTGCGCCGACCACGCTTTCGAGCACGCGGCGCTTGTTGGCGCCCGTGATCTGCAGGGCGATCAGCCGCGAACGCAACAGCGCCGGTAGCGTGAACGTCATGCGCGCATGCGGCGCCGTGGTGGGGCGGATCGCCGCCAGCGGCGGTGCGTCGGCCTGCAGCGCAGCGGCAGTGGCATCCAGGTTCGGGAACAGCGAAGCGGTGTGCGCGTCATCGCCCATGCCCAGCACCACGACGTCGAAAGGGCTCGGCAGTGCGGCCGCATCGCGTTCGACGAGGGGCAGCGCATCGTCGGGCGACAGCTCGGCATGCGCCAGCGGTACGAACTGCGCGGCGCCGGCTGCGCCCTGCAACAGGTTCTCCCGCACGAGTCGGGCATTGCTGTCGGTGTGATCGGCCGGTACCCAGCGTTCGTCGACCAGGCTGACGACCACGCGCGACCAGTCCAGCGGATGCGAGGACAGCGCCTGGAAGAACGGAATCGGGCTGCGTCCGCCCGAGAGCAGCAGCGAAGCCTGCGGCCGCGCCACCAGCGCTTCGCGCAGGGCCTTGGCCACGTCGCGACCCAGCGTGGCGGCCTGGGCGGCGGCATCGGCTTCGATGCGCTGGTCGATGTGGGCGGGCAGGGAAAGGCGAGTGCTCACGCGGCTGTCCTTTGCTGACGTGGTCCTGGAGCCTGGCATTGTAAGAGCGACGGCAAGGGCCTTCGCAATGGTCAGTCCGCCAGAGCCGGCAACGAAAAAGGCCGGCGATCGCCGGCCTTTTTCGTTGCGAGAGCCGAAGCCCTGCTCAAGCCTTGGCTTTCGCCTCCTGCCTGCGCAGATGGAGGAGG
>JALRLM010000116.1 GCA_023254435.1 Hydrocarboniphaga sp. | reverse complement strand
AAGAGCTCGCCCGACCTGACCATGGTCGTGCATCTGTTCTCGCCCGATCAGCGCTACGACGGCCTCTACCTGCGCAACTACGCGGTGATCCAGGTGCGCGACACGCTGGCGCGTCTGCCGGGCGCCGGTGACGTGCGCATCTTCGGCTCGGGCGACTACGCCATGCGCCTGTGGCTCGATCCGCAGAAGCTGGCCGCGCGCAGCCTGACCACGGGCGACGTTATCGCCGCCGTGCGCGAGCAGAACGTGCAGGTCGCCGCCGGCAGCGTCGGCGGTGCGCCGATGCGCGAAGCCGAGTTCCAGCTCGCGGTCAACACGCAGGGCCGCCTGCAGACCGAGGAGCAGTTCGGCGACATCGTGGTCAAGACCGGCAGCGACGGCGAAGTGACGCGCCTGCGCGACGTCGCCCGCCTGGAGATGGGCGCCGGCGAATACGCGCTGCGCAGCATGCTCGACAACAAGTCCGCCGTGGCGATGCCGATCTTCCTGCAGCCCGGTGCCAACGCGCTCGAGCTGGCCGACAACGTCCGCAAGACCATGGCCGAACTCAAGACGCGCTTCCCGCAGGGCGTGGACTACTCCATCGTCTACGACCCCACCGTGTTCGTGCGCGATTCCATCCACAAGGTCATCGAGACGCTGGTCGAGGCGACGCTGCTGGTGGTGATCGTGGTGATGCTGTTCCTGCAGAAGTGGCGCGCCGCGCTGATCCCGATCATCGCGGTGCCGGTGTCCATCGTCGGCACGCTGGCGGCGCTCATGGTGTTCGGCTTCTCCATCAACACGCTGACGCTGTTCGGCCTGGTGCTCGCGGTCGGCATCGTCGTCGACGACGCCATCGTGGTGGTCGAGAACGTCGAGCGCGGCATCGGCGAAGGCCTGTCGCCGCGCAAGGCCGCGCATCGCTCGATGGATGAAGTCGGCGGCGCCATCATCGCCATCTCGCTGGTGCTCTGCGCGGTGTTCGTGCCGCCGGCGCTGGTGTCGGGCTTCAACGGCCAGTTCTATCGCCAGTTCGCGCTGACCATCGCCTTCGCCGCGACGATCTCGGCCTTCAACTCGCTGACGCTGTCGCCCGCGCTGGCCGCGCTGCTGCTGCAAGGCCATCACGACAAGCCCGATCGCCTGCAGCGCTTCATCGACGGCAGCTTCGGCTGGCTGTTCCGCCCGTTCAACAGGCTGTTCGATCGCGCCAGCTCGGGCTATCACGCCAGCATCCGCAAGCTGCTGCGCATCAGCGTGATCGGCGTCGTGGTCTACGGCGGCCTGGTGCTGCTGGCCGGCGTCGCCTTCAACGCCACGCCGAGCGGCTTCGTGCCGACGCAGGACAAGGGCTATCTGATCAGCATCGTGCAGCTGCCGCCGTCGGCCTCGATCGAGCGCACCCAGCGCGCGGCCGAGAAAGTGGCCAGCATCGCGCTCAACGAGCCCGGCGTGATCCACGCCGTGCAGTTCCCGGGCCTGTCGGTCAACGGCTTCACGCGCAGCTCCAACTCGGCCGTGGTGTTCTTCACGCTCGACAGCTTCGAGAACCGCGGTCCGAAGCTGACCGGCAACGCCATCGCCCAGAGCCTCAACCAGAAGCTGCAGTCCATCGACGAGGGCATGGTGTTCGTGGTGGCGCCGCCGCCAATCCAGGGCTTCGGTCCCGCCGGCGGCTTCAAGCTGCAGGTGGAAGACCGCGCCGCCCAGGGTTCGCAGGCGCTCTATGGCATGACGCAGGAGCTGCTGGCCAAGGCGCGTCTGTCGCCCGAACTCGTGGGCCTGTTCGGCAACTTCGAGGTCAACGCCCCGCAGCTGTTCGCCGACATCGATCGCGTGCAGGCCAAGCGCCTGGGCGTCGACCTGGGTGACGTGTTCCAGACCCTGCAGACCTATCTGGGTTCGTACTACGTCAACGACTTCAACCAGTTCGGTCGCACCTTC
Source organism: Hydrocarboniphaga sp. (assembly GCA_023254435.1). Taxonomy (GTDB): domain Bacteria; phylum Pseudomonadota; class Gammaproteobacteria; order Nevskiales; family Nevskiaceae; genus Hydrocarboniphaga. Next base: position 50,617 of record JALRLM010000116.1, on the reverse strand, counting down.
CGCGTCATCGCGCAGGCCGACGAAAGCTTCCGCGATCGTCCCGAAGATGCGCTGCTGCTGCAGACCCGCAACGCCGCCGGCGATATGGTGCCGCTGGGTTCGCTGATGAAGCTGCGCGACAGCTATGGCCCCACCACGGTGCAGCGCTACAACGGCTATCCGTCGGCCGACATCAACGGTGCGCCGGCGCCGGGCGTGAGCTCGGGGCGCGCGCTGGAAGTGATCCAGCAGATCGCACGCGAGGTGCTGCCGCCGACCGCGTCGGTGGAATGGACCGAGATCACCTATCAGCAGGTGCAGGGCAGCGGCGCGCTGGGACTGGTGTTCCCGCTGTCGGTGCTGCTGGTGTTCCTGGTGCTGGCCGCGCAGTACGAAAGCCTGGTGCTGCCGCTGGCGGTGATCCTGATCGTGCCGATGTGTCTGCTGTCGGCCGCGCTGGGCATTCTGCTGATGAAGTCGGAGATCAACATCTTCACGCAGATCGGCCTGTTCGTGCTGGTGGGCCTGTCGGCCAAGAACTCGATCCTGATCGTGGAGTTCGCACGCGAGCTCGAAGCCCAGGGCCGCAGCACCATCCACGCCGCGCTCGAAGCCTGCCGCCTGCGTCTGCGTCCGATCCTGATGACCAGCTTCGCCTTCGTCTTCGGCGTGCTGCCGCTGGTGCTGGCGAGCGGCGCCGGTGCCGAGATCCAGAAGGCCATGGGCATCGCGGTGTTCTACGGCATGATCGGCGTGACCTTCTTCGGCCTGTTCTTCACCCCGCTGTTCTACTTCGTGGTGCGTCGCTGGAGCACGCGCCGCCCGGCACGCGCGGTCAACACCAGCCTGCCGCCCAACGTCCACGGTGCGCTGCCGCGCTGATCGCGCGGCACACCCAACCTCATCCAAGGAGTTTGCAATGGAACAGAAAATCGCACTCGTCACCGGTGGCAACCGCAGCATCGGCCTGGAGACCGCGCGCCAGCTCGCGCAGCAGGGCGTGCATGTGATCATCGGCTCGCGCCGTCGCGGCCAGGGCGTCGAAGCCGCCATGCAGCTGCAACTGCAGGGCCTGTCGGTGGAAACCGTCGAACTCGACGTCAGCAGCCGCAACAGCATCGTCGCCGCGGCGGACGAGATCGCGCGCAGGCACGGCCGGCTCGACATCCTGGTCAACAACGCCGGCATTCTCGGCGATGCGCCCGGCAGCGCTTCCCAGCAGTCGGTGTCGGACTGGCGCCTGGTGTTCGACACCAACCTGTTCGGCGTCATCGAGCTGACGCAGGCCCTGCTGCCGCTGCTGCACAAGTCGCCCGCGGGACGCATCGTCAACGTGTCGAGCGTGCTGGGCTCGATCTCGCTGCACGCCACGCCGGGCGCGCTCGACGCGTTCAAGAACATCTCGGCCTACAACGTTTCCAAGAGCGCGCTCAACGCCTGGACGCTGCATCTGGCCTACGAACTGCGCGACACCGCGATCAAGGTCAACGCGATCCACCCGGGCTACGTGAAGTCGGACATGAACAAGGGCGGCGGCGAACTCGACATTCCCACCGGCGCCAGGACCAGCGTCGAGCTGGCACTGATCGGTAGCGAAGGGCCCAGCGGCTCGTTCTCGCATCTGGGCGAAACCCTGCCCTGGTAGAAACCAGGGCAGCATCCCGCCGCTTTCGACCCGACCAAGGAATTCCCATGACGCTCAAGCTCCACACCCCCACCCGCCTCGGCGATCTGCAGCTGCGCAACCGCATCGTGATGTCGCCGATGACGCGCACGCGCTGCGAACCCGGCCACGTGCCCAGCGAACTGATGGCACAGCACTACGCCGACCGCGCCGATGCCGGCCTGCTGATCACCGACTGCACCAGCGTGTCGGCCGAGGCCTCGGCCTTCGGCGACGACCCCGGCATCTATGACGAGGCGCAGGTCGCCGGCTGGCGCCGTATCACCGACGCGGTGCACGCCAAGGGCGGTCTCATCGCGCTGCAGATCTGGCATCCGGGCCGCGCCACGCATCCCTTCCTCAACAACGGCGCGGAGTCGATCTCGTCGACGGATCGGGCGATCCGCGACGACGGCATCCGCACGCCGCAGGGCGTGGTGCCGCAGGTGGCGCCGCGTGCACTGCGCAGTGACGAGATTCCCGCCATCGTCGATGCCTTTCGCATCGGCGCGCAGAACGCCAAGCGCGCCGGCTTCGACGCCGTGCAGGTGCACGGCGCGCACGGCTACCTGATCGACCAGTTCCTGCGCGACAGTGCCAACGATCGCAGCGACGAGTACGGCGGATCGCTCGAGAACCGCGCGCGCCTGCTGCTCGAAATCACCGACGCGATGATCGACGTGTTCGGCGCCGGCCGCGTCGGCGTGCGCATTTCGCCGCTGGTGGAATACAACGACATGCGCGACTCCGATCCGCAGGCGCTGGTCGCCTATCTGGCCGAGCAGTTCGCGCGTCGCGGTGTCGGCTTCTTCGAGTTGCGCCACAACGATCACAAGCTCGACGCCGAGCTCGAACTCGCGCACATCGCCCGCGCGAAACTCGGCAGCGTGCCGCTGCTGCGCAACGGCGGCTACGGCGGCGCCGATGGCGACGACGATGTCGTCAGCGGCCGCGCCGACGCCGTCGTCTACGGCAAGCCCTTCATCTCCAATCCCGATCTGGTCACGCGTCTGGCGCAGGGCGCCGAGCTGAACCCGGTCGATTTCTCCACGCTCTACAGCGCCGGCGCGCACGGCTACAACGACTATCCGCGCCTGGCCGCATCGGCAGCCGCCTCATGAACACTCACGCTCTCAAACTCACTCTCGCTCCGATGCTGGTCGCGCTGCTCGCGGCCTGCGCGGTGGGCCCCGACTATCGCGAACCCGATGCGCCCAAAAGCGCGGCCAGTGCCGGCTTCAGCGGCGCCGCGCAGCGCGACGAGTTCAGCACCGCCGCGCCGGCCACCGCATTCTGGACCGTGTTCGGCGACGCCCAGCTCACCGCGCTGGTCGACAAGTCTCTCGCGGCCAACCACGACCTGCGGATCGCGCTGGCCAATCTGAACCAGGCCCGCGCACTGCGTCGCGAAGCGCGCTTCGACTACCTGCCCACGGTCACCGCGCAGGGCGGCTACACGCAGGCGCTGACTTCGCAGGGCCAGTTCCGCGGCTTCGATCGCGACCTGCGCGAAACCGAGATCACCAGCGGCGGCTTCGATGCTTTCTGGGAACTCGACTTCTTCGGTCGCGTGCGTCGCGCCAACCAGGCCAGCGCGGCCAACGAGCAGGCGCTCGCGGCCACGCTGAGCGACGCCCAGGTCAGCGTCGCCGCCGAAGTGGCGCGCAGCTACTTCGAACTGCGCGGCACGCAGGAGCGCCGCGACGTCGCCGCGCGCAATGCCGACAACCAGCTCGAGACCGTGAAGCTTGCCAAGGCAAGGCTCGACGCCGGCCGCGGCACCGACTTCGACGTCTCGCGCGCCCAGGCCCAGCTGTCGACCACGCTGTCGGCGCTGCCGCTGCTCGAAGCCACGATCGAGAACAGCATCCATCGGCTGTCGGTGCTGACCGGCCAGACGCCCGATGCGCTGCAGGGCGCGCTGCGCCCGGTCGCCGCGCTGCCCGAGCTGCCGCGCCTGGCCGCCATCGGCACGCCGTCCGACCTGCTGCGCCGTCGCGCCGACGTGCGCGCCGCCGAACGCCGGCTGGCCTCGTCGACCGCGCAGATCGGCGTCGCCACGGCCGACCTGTTCCCGCGCGTGACCTTCAGCGGCGAGGTGGGCTTCGCGGCCGCCAACCCGAGCGACATCGGCCACTCGTCCAGCGAAACCTGGAGCTACGGCCCCGGCATCAGCTGGGCGGCCTTCGACCTGGGCCGCGTCAACGCACGCATCGACCAGACCGAGGCCGCGCGCGACGGCAGCCTGGCCCGCTACGAGCAGACCGTGCTGCGTGCGCTCGAAGAAACCGAGAACGCGCTGGTGTCCTACAGCCGCTCGCGCCAGCAGCTCGACTACCTGCGCGACAGCGTCACCGCCAGCGATCGCGCGGTGGAACTCGCCAGCGCCCGCTACGACGGCGGGGCCAGCGACTTCCTCGACGTGCTCGACGCCCAGCGCGCCCAGCTCGAAGCGCAGGATCGCCTGTCGGCCGCGCGCACCAGCACCGGCACTAACCTGATCGCGCTGTACAAGGCACTCGGCGGCGGCTGGACGCAGGACGAGGCCGCGCGCGCGACCACGGCGCGCGCCGGCTCCGTCGACGAACCCTTGCGCAGTTCAGCGGCCGGTTCGCCGCCGTCCGCCAGGCTTGCGCAAGTGCGCATCGCGCAGATGAGCCTGCCGCAAAAGGCGGCGCCGTAAACCGTCGCGAGTCGCTTGCAAGTTGTCGGCGGCATTGGCGTGCCAGGGCTGACAGGCCCTGACACTCCGGTGTCGCGGCGGAGTTGAACGAACCGTCCATCGCCTTGGCCTTGTCGTTCGTCGCTTACCCAAAGTTGCGACGCGGGTTACAGAAAATGGCCACTGCGATGGGCACAATTCAAGCATGAGGATAGGCCGATGGATCGGTCGATCCAGCCGTCATGGATGACGAGGTTAACCGTGTTGCCTTCCCAGACTACCTTGCCGCAGCCCGAATCCGGACCCGAGTTCGGCCCCGCAACCCACCCGGCCCCGTGCGCGACGAACGCCCCGGCGAGCGCCGATGCCGACGACGGCGATCTGCTGCTGTCGCTGCGCCTGCTGCTGATTCCGCTCGCGCTGGCCACGCTGCTGCTGTTCGCGCTGCACGGCGGTGACGACACGCGCCCATCGCTGTCGGCCTCGCTGTCCACGACCGAAGCCGCGCCCGTCGCCCACACACCACGCTGATCCGCGAGCGGACAGCGGTCACTGAGACGGTTCGGGGCCGGCGCCGGCCTTTTCTTCAGTTCCGCGCGCGAGTCGCCGCGCCTGTGCGACGCATCCGTCGCGGCGGTTTGCGGCCCCTGCCAACGGATCCAGTACGCGCCGCCACCCGGGACGCCGTCGCCGCCCGCCGCGATTGCCCACGCAGAAAACGCAGTGCCAGCGTCTCCGCACGTCGCGGCGCCCGTGACAGATCCTCACGAACCACCTTGTGCAGGCGGCCTTCTCGCCAGGCCTCGAATACCACGGGATTGATATAGGACTTGCGGCAGACCGCCGGCGTATTGCCGAGGTCCTGCGCCACCCGCTTGATGGCCTGCGTGATGCAGCTCGTCAGCGCGCGCTCGCTGAGCACATCGGGCAACGGCGTGCAGCCCATCAGGGCGATGGCGCGCAGCGTGCCACCCCAGGTGCGGAAGTCCTTGGCGGTGAAATCCTCGCCCATCGCCTGGCGCAGATAGTCGTTGACCTGGCCCGAATCCACGGGCCGGCGCTGGCCGTCGTCGTCCAAATACTGGAACAGCTGCTGGCCCGGCAGCTGCTGGCAGCGCCGCACGATGGCGACGAGCCGCCTGTCGTTGACGGTCACCTCGCGCTCCAGCCCGCCCTTGCCGCGAAAGCGCAGGCGCGCGCGACCGTTGCGCACGAACTCGACGTGACGATCACGCAAGGTGGTCAAGCCATAGCTCTTGTTGCTGCGTGCGTACTCGTCGTTGCCGATGCGCACGAGCGTGGAATCGAGCAGCGCCACGATGACGGCCAGCACCTTGTCGCGCGGCAGCCCCTTGAGCGCCAGATCGCGGCGCAGGCGGCGACGCAGGCGCGGCAGCGCTTCGCCGAAGGCGACCATGCGCTCGAACTTGGCGCCGTCGCGCAGGCTGCGCCAGCGCGCGTGATAGCGGTACTGCTTGCGCCCGCGCGCGTCGATGCCCGTGGCCTGCAGATGGCCACGCTCGCTGGCGCAGATCCACACCTGCTCGTAGGCCGGCGGAATCGCCAGCCGGGCGATGCGCAGCAGCTGATCGGCCTCGTCGACGAGCCGCCCATGGGCATCGCGATAGACGAAGCCCTGGCCGTCGCGCTCACGCGCGATGCCGGGTTCGCCGGCCTCGACGTAGCGCAGGCCGGCCTGGCGCGCCGCGAGCACGGCCAGCTCCGCCGGCTCGGCAGCCGCATTCGGGGCGATGGCGGTCGAATGATCCATGCGCCGAGCATGCGAATGCGCATCTGAATGCCTGGTGAGCTGGCGCCGCGACGGCATGCGAAATTCCCGTTGACAGACAGTGTCTGCCGGAGCACTATCTGCCACCTCATTATCTGCCTAGGCAGATATTTTCATCCAAAAGGCATCAGGCTCCGGCGATACGCGAGCACCTCATGGCGCGGCATTACGACTCCAAGACCTTCAAGACGAGCACGAGCCTGGGCTACCTGCTCAAGGTGGCGCACACGCGCCTGCACGATTGCGCGGCGCAGAGCTTCGCCACGCACGACATCAGCCTCATCCAGTGGATCGTGCTCATGAAGCTGCACGAGGGCACGGCGCGCACGGCTGGTGATCTGTGCAAACGCATGCATTACGACACCGGTGCGGTCACGCGCATGATCGACCAGCTCGAGGAGCGCGGTTACGTCAAGCGCGAGCGCAGCCTCGAAGACCGTCGCGTGGTGGAGCTGCAGCTGACCCGATCGGGTCGCAGCAAGATCACCCAGCTCACCCCGCTGATGGTCGACAAGCTCAATGGCGCGCTGGCCGACTTCAGCGCCGCCGAATTCGGCGAGCTCACGCGCCTGCTGCACAAGCTCATCCACAATCTCGATCAAGCCGGCCAGACCGGATCTTCCGCATGAACATCCCGCTCACATCCCGCAGGGCGCTGGTCGCGTCCGCCGCTGCGGCCCTGCTCGCGCTGGCCGGCTGCGTCACGCCGCAGGTGGAAGACCCGCAGGGCAGCGCCCTCACCGCGCAGCAGCTGGGCCTGTCCGGTGTCGCCACCGCGCCCGCGCCGGCCGGCTGGTGGAAAGCTTTCGGCGATCCACAGCTCGACCGCATCGTCGACGATGCGATCGCCAGCAGTCCCAACCTGCAGGCCGCGCTCGCACGCGTGCGCTCGGCGCAGGCGCTGAGCCAGTCTGTGGGCGCCGACGGCAGCCCCAGCCTGTCCATCGACGGCGACGCTTCGCGCCAGCGCCTGTCGGCCAACTACATCGTGCCGCCGCCTTACGGCGGGCACACTTACTGGGTCAGCAACCTGGGCGCCAACCTGAGCTGGGACCTGGACTTCTGGGGCAAGCAGGCCGCGCAGCTCGATCAGGCGCGTGGCGCGCAGGCGGCCAGCGAACTCGACGTCGAAGCCGCCCGCCTCGCGCTGGCCGGCGGCATCGCGCAGGCCTACATCGACCTGCATCACGCCTGGGTGCTCAGCGACATCGCCGAGCGCCAGCTCGCCCAGCGCGAGCAGCTGCTCAAGCTCACGCAGCAGCGCGTCGCCACCGGCCTGGACACGCAGATCGAGCTCAAGCTCGCCGAAGCCGCCTTACCGCAGGCCCGCAACGCGCAGCTGCAGGCGCAGAGTACGCGCGACCTCGCCGTGCACCGGCTCGCCGCGCTGGCCGGCTACGGCACCGATCGCTACGCCGGCATTGGCAGGCCGCAGCTCAGCCTCGACGCCGCGCTGCCGCTGCCCGATGCGGTGCCGATGGACCTGCTATCGCGCCGCCCCGACATCGTCGCCGCGCGCCTGCGCATCGACGCCGCCATGGCCGGTCGCACGGCCGCGCACGCGGCCTTCTATCCCGACGTCAGCCTCAAGGCCTTCGCGGGTGTGCAGGCCATCGGGCTGGACAATCTGTTCGATGGCGACAGCGCCATCTTCGGCGTGACGCCGGCCTTTCACCTGCCGATCTTCGAGGCCAATCGTCTGCGCGCGAGTTACAAGAACGCCACGGCCGATCTCGACGGCGCGGTCGCGCACTACAACGACGCCGTGCTGAATGCCGTGCGCGAGTCGGCCGACCAGCTCACGCTGGGCGCCTCGCTGGCGCAGCAGATCGAACAGACGCAGCAGACGCTGGATGCCTCGCAGGCCGCGTATCGCCTGGCGCAGAAACGCTACGGCGCTGGGCTGTCGACGCAGCTGACCGTGCTCAACGCCGAATCGCAGGTGTTGCAGGCCCGGCGCGATCTCGCCGCACTCGACGCCAAGCTGGTGATCTCGCGCGTCACGCTGCTGCTCACGCTGGGCGGCAGCTTCGATCCGGCCGCGCTGTCGGCGCAGGCCGGTGCGCAGCCCGCCGACACCGCGACGCACAAGCCGTCCTGATCCCTTCTTCTCTTTGCGCGGGCGCTGCCCGCGCGCCTCATCACCTGGGCATTTGCCATGACCACCCCGAATCCTGAAGCCCCCAACGGCAAGCGCCGTCTGCGCCTGGTGCTGCTCGCCGTCGTCACGCTGGTCGCGCTCGGCGGCTACGGCAGCTACTGGTACCTGCACAGCCGCCACTTCGAAGAAACCGACGACGCCTACGTGGCCTCCGATCTCGTGCAGATCACCAGCGAAGTCGCCGGCAGCGTCACCGCGGTTTACGTCGACGACACCCAGCACGTCGAACGCGGCCAGCTGCTGGTGCAGCTCGACGACGCCGATGCGCAGGTGGCGATGGCCTCGGCGCAGGCCGAACTCGCGCGCAGCGTGCGCCAGGTGCGCAGCCTGTTCGCGCAGGCCGACGGCCTGCAGGCGCAGATCAACGAGCGTCAGGTGGCGCTGCGCAGCGCGCGTGCGGACCTCGCGCGCCGCCAGCAGGTGGCGGCCGACGGCGCGGTGTCGAGCGAAGAAGTGCAGCACGCCCTCGATCAGGTCGCGCAGCTGCAGGCCGCGCTCGATGTATCGCACGAGTCGCTGCGCAGCACGCAGGCGCAGATCGCCGACACGCAGATCGAAACGCATCCTCAGGTGCTGGCCGCCGCCGCCCGGGTGCGCGAGGCCGGACTGGCGCTGCGCCGCACGCGCATCGTCGCGCCGACCACGGGCACGGTAGCGCGCCGCGGCGTGCAGATTGGCGCGCGCATCGCGCCGGGCGCGCCGCTGATGGCGGTGGTGCCGCTCGATCAGGTCTGGGTCGACGCCAACTTCAAGGAAGTGCAGCTCGCCGGCATCCGCATCGGCCAGCCCGTGGAGCTGCATTCCGATCTTTACGGCAAGGACGTGGGCTATCACGGCAAGATCGCCGGCCTGGGCGCCGGCAGCGGCAGCGCGTTCGCGCTGCTGCCCGCGCAGAACGCCTCGGGCAACTGGATCAAGATCGTGCAGCGCGTGCCCGTGCGCATCGCGCTCGATCCGGCCGAGCTCAAGGAACATCCGCTGCGCGTGGGCCTGTCGATGACGGCGACGGTGGACCTGCACGACGCCTCGGGCCCGCTGGTGGCGACGCAGCTGCGCGCCGAGCCGCAGCGCGTCACCATCAACGAGCAGCGCGACGCCGAGGTGCAGCAGCAGATCGCGCGCATCATCGCCGACAACGCCGGCCACGCGCTCTAAGAGCCTCGCACGCCAACGCTCATGAACGCTGCCGCTACGCTCGATCGCGAGACCATTCCAGGCGGACGCGGCATGGTCGCGACCGCGCTCGCGCTGGGCACCTTCATGCAGGTGCTCGACACGACCATCGCCAACGTGTCGATTCCGACCATCGCCGGCAATCTCGGCACCTCGACCGATCAGGGCACCTGGGTCATCACGAGCTTCGCGGTCGCCAACGGCATCTCGGTGCCGCTGACCGGCTGGCTCATGCAACGCTTCGGCGTGGTGCGCACCTTCGTGGTCTCGGTGCTGCTGTTCACGCTGGCTTCGTTCCTGTGCGGCGCGGCCTGGAGCCTGTCGTCGCTGATCCTGTTCCGCATCCTGCAGGGCGCGGTGTCGGGCCCGATGATCCCGGGTTCGCAGGCGCTGCTGATTTCACTGTTTCCACCCGAGAAGAAAGGCTCGGCGCTGGCGCTGTGGTCGATGACCACGCTGGTGGCGCCGATCTGCGGACCGATCCTGGGCGGCCACATCTCCGACGATTATTCGTGGCCGTGGATCTTCTACATCAACGTGCCCGTGGGCCTGTTCTGCGCCTTCGTCTGCTGGAACGGCCTCAAGCATCGCGAGACGCCGACGCGCAGGATTCCCATCGACAGCATTGGCCTGAGCCTGCTCGTGATCTGGGTCGGCGCACTGCAGATCATGCTCGACACCGGCAAGGACAAGGACTGGTTCGAGTCGCCCGTGATCGTGGTCGAGGCCATCATCGCCGTCGTCGGCTTCATCGCCTTCTTGATCTGGGAACTCGGCGAGAAGCATCCGATCATCGACCTGTCGCTGTTCAGGAACCGCAACTTCACCTTCGGCGTGCTGGCCTTCTGCGTCGGCTACGGCGTGTTCTTCGGCGGCGTGGTGCTGCTGCCGCTGTGGATGCAGACCTGGCTCGGCTACACCGCGACCTGGGCCGGCCTGGTCGCCGCGCCCAGCGGCGTGGTGGCCGTGCTGCTGTCGCCGATCGTGGGCAAGAACATCAATCGCGTCGACGCGCGCTGGCTGGCGACGATCTCGTTCGCGGTGTTCGGCCTGTCGTACTTCATGCGCGCCGGTTACACCGCCAACGCGCAGTTCATCGACTACGTGCTGCCGCTGCTCGTGCAGGGCATCGGCATGTCGATGTTCTTCGTCGCCATGCTGACCATCCTGCTCGACGGCGTGCCCGACGCGCGCGTGCCGGCCGCCTCGGGGCTGTCGAACTTTTTGCGCATCACCGCCGGCGCCTTCGCCACCAGCATCACCACCACGCTGTGGGATCGCCACGCCGCGCTGCACCAGATGCGCCTGGCCGAAGCCACCAGCGCAAGCGACCCGCGCCTGCAGCAGGCGCTGGGCACGCTGCAGGATCGCGGCCTGAGCGAAGGCCAGTCGCTGGGCGTGCTCGCACGCGAACTGGGCAACCAGGCCTATCTGACGTCGACGCTGGATTTCTTCTGGATCTCGGGCTGGATCTGCGTGATCGCGATGCTGCTGGTCTGGTTCACGCGCCGGCCGCGCGGAGCGGCGCATGCGGCGGCGGCGGATTGAGGCCAGCCAAGTAGCAGTAGCCTGGAACGGTCTTCGACGCCGCGCGTGATTTCAAAGGCCCATTGCACGGCCTCTGAAGCGTTTCCTGCAGCGGGCTCTTCAAACTGCGACTCACTTCGAAACCAGCATAGGAACCGGCACCCAAGGGCCTACGCCAACGGATATTTTCCAGCCCTGTCAATCAGATGAACCGGCAGCGAAACCGGCAAATGTTGGCCGCTACACGCCTCTCGCTCTGGCCACTGAAGAGCCCGGAAATTCGGGAACGTGAGACTGCTCTTACCCGCATGAGCGGTGAGCTGGCCGGCAGGTGTCACCAGCATCTCGCTTTCAGATATCGGGAATTAGTGAAGTGTCACCGTAATTTATAATTTATGTGCCCGGCCGCTCAGAAGCGTGCCCTCACCGGCCTGCTGTTTAATAAGTAGGAACACAGATTTGAAGAAACCATGCTCGCGCCCCGGTACGCGCTTGGCCACGGTGGAAAATGGGAAGGACTGCTGCTCGACTATGCGACCACGAAGGCCTACAGCCCTGCCGTCTTGATCCTCGACTAGAACCCACTCCATATTCAAATGCTTTGCGCAATACTCGCCAAATGCCGCGCCTGCAACCTCGATGATGAAGTCGTCGCTGTATGGCTCTTTCCGCCCGGACTCGGTCCAAGCGCTAAAGGCCTTATCTAGGTCCTCCAAGGACCACTCTCCGGCAGGTTCCACAGAGTGGAACGACATAAACGGAACAATGAGCTTTGCGTTGTCTCTGATCGGGCGGAGCTGCTTATCGCTTAGCGGCGTAAAATGCTGCTCATAGGGCGCAATGGTGGCAATGAATGAAGCTGGCCCCTCGGCCCCGTTCACAGACTGACGCCGCCTTGAAAGCACGGTCTTGTTCTCAAGTTGCTCTTCTTGTCTCAGTCGAGCCGTTCGAACAGTGGGCGCCTCCATGACGCCGATTCTTTCGAGGCCCCTACGAATCAATTGTATTACTTTCATTGCGGTCTAACGCCAGCCTATGGCACCTGCTGTTAGGCACTCAGGCCCTTCGCCTCGAAGCTCTCCATACTTTTTCCTCCCCAGCTTTTCCACATTGAGGCGACATAGATAAAGAAGTCATTCAACTCCTCATCTATTGAGTCATAGGTTGGGTCCACAAGCGCAAGGCCAATCCCACCGAACAGATAGCGAAGCGAGAACGATGCCCGGCCGTTCTCAGTAATGGAGAACTGCCGGAAATCGTCCCCGATACGCGAAATTCGGTTTGAGAAACGAGCCGCCACTTGCTTTTGCCTGACTGAAAAACAAGAGATTGACTGTCTCGCCATAGCGCGACCCAGCGTCCTCGCTGATGCCATACGAAGCCCCAGTGAAGATGCTCCTCCGGGATTTCCGCGGCTTTGCGCACCGAACCACTCGCAGGATCGAGTTCGACGATCTGGCCAGTGTGCCGATAGTGACGAAGATACATGACGCCTAACCGCCCAGCTTCACTCGCGAACCTGATGCCGCGAGGCGGCGGCTGGGATATCGAGTGGCACCGCTTGGTGGGCCAACCCCAGCAATTGAGCGACTGCGCGATCACTCTGGCATCTCTGTGGCCCCGAAGGTCTTCCTGCATATGATGCTGATCCTCCGCCGGCAGAAATGTCTTCCTGGACTGGAGATAGAGAAGGCTGCAGCTTCGAAACCATGGTTCTCTGACTATCTCGATGAGCGCGGTCATCACCTCGGCGCACGCGATGACCGAATTAGCATCACCAGCGGTATAGTCGACGCTGGGGCATGGAAAACTGTCACTCCGAGACCTTGACTGATAAAACGTTGCCATATCGCGACGGGATCGTCCATGACGGATAAAGTGGAGATCCGTTCTCGGCCGCCGCCAAGGCTGGATCGAGGGCGTCACACGATCTGAAAGGCGATCGCCGGGGCATGCTTTTTGAAGCGAGATATCGCCTCTCGTGGAAGGCGCGAGCCCCCACCTCCACGCTCCTGAACCAGGGCGTTGCCACCAAGCCCCCTGTCACGCAAGCCGCTGCATTGCCCATCGTCTGCGGACGGTGTCGGCGGTAGCATTCCCTGCGGGCATTCCGCAGCCAGGCAGGACGGTCGGGTGAAAAGACAGATTCGATGGGCGATCGCGGCCTGTGCCCTGGTGGCGCTGCTGACGGCCTGTGGCGGCGGAGGCGGCGGTGACGACGGCACGCCGGGTTATGTCGCCCGCAACGGCAAGGTCTACGACGCCGATGGCGATGCCGTGCAGCTGCGCGGCATCAACCTATTCGGCTTCGAGACCGACATCCTGATTCCGCAGTATCTCGATGCCATGGGCTGGAAGCAGCAGATCGCGCAGGTGAAGGCACTGGGCTTCAATGCCGTGCGCCTGCCGTTTGTGCCCGAGACGCTGTACTCCACGCAGCGCATCGGCGTGGACCTGGATACTTTCGTCGACGCCGAGCTCAATGCCGACATCATCGGCAAGACACCGCTGGAATTTCTCGATCTGTGGATGGACGAGGCGCAGGCGCAGGGCTTGTACGTGGTGCTCGACTTCCATTCCGTGGCCAAGGGCGTGCTGGCCCCGTTGTGGTACAGCGACGATGCCGCCGACTATGCCGAGGACGGCGCCGCGCCCACCTACAACTACTTGCCCTATAGCGCGGAGGACTGGATCCGCGATCTGGTGTTGGTCGCCACGCGCTATTCCGATCACGATCGCTTCGTCGGCCTGGATCTTTACAACGAGCCGCACGATCTCGCTCGCTGGGGCGACGGCGATCCGGCCTACGTCGCCGCTGCCGACTGGAAGCTGGCGGCCGAGCGCGCCGCCGCCGCGGTACTCACGGCCAACCCGAACCTGCTGGTGTTCGTGCAGGGCATCTATCTGAACAACGACGGCATCGAGGACAGCACGCTGGGCGTGAACTTTGGCGAAAACCTGCAGCCGCAGCGCTATCGCCCGCTGGCGATTCCCGACGACAAGCTGGTGCTGTTTCCGCACACCTACGGGCCCGACGCGCTCTACGACTTCCCCAAGGCGTCGTTCTCCGACCCTGCCTTTCCGGCCAATCTCGCGGCCGACTGGGACACGCTGTTCGGGCGCTTTGCGCCCACGCCACCGATCGTGCTCGGGCAGACCGTGATTCTGGGCGAGTTCGGCGGCTATTACGGCACCGGGCCCAGCGGCGAGCGCGACGTGCTGTGGCACGACGCACTCGTGGATTACCTGATCGCCAAGGACATGCGCAGCGCCTTCTACTGGTGCTACACGCCCAACAGCGACGGCACCGGCGGCATCCTCGACGACGACCTGGCCGTGCGCGAAGACAAGATGGCGATGCTCAGGCGCTTGTTCGGCATCTGAGCCGTTGCGGCTCGGTCGCCAGACTAGCCGTCGCTTCGACGCTTGAGCGAACCCAGGCGCCTCAGCAGCAGCGGAGCGCAGGCCAGGTAGCCGAGCGGCCCCAGCAGCCACACCGCGCCGGCCCAGAACGGCAGGCTGGCAGCGTAGATCGTGGTGATGACGATGGGCCCGACGATGGCGCTCACGGCCACCAGCGCGGCCAGCGTGCCCTGCAGTTCGCCCTGGCGGTTTTCGTCCACCTGCGCCGAGATCAGCGATTGCAGCGGTGGCAGCGCCAGGCCGCCGATGGCAAAGGCCGGCATCAGCGCGAACACGATCCAGCCCTGGGTGATGAAGGCCATGGCGAAGTAGCCGAAGCCATCGGCCAGCAGGCCCAGCACGATGGTGCCGCGCTCGCCCAGGCGCTTCGTCGCCGGCCCCGTCAGCAGCGCCTGCACAAGCGCATGCACGATGCCGAAGCCCGCCAGCGACAGGCCGATGGCGCGGCTGTCCCAACCCAGGCGCTGCTCGCCGTTGAGCACCCAGATCGACGGCGGCAGCTGGCCCACCAGATAGATCACGAAGTAGATCGCCACCATCGGCAGCAGCGTGCGCATCGCGCCCAGGCGCAAAAAGGCGCCGGCCGGATTCAGCTCGCGCCAACGCAGCGGCGCGCGTGGCTGCGTGGGATCGCGGCGATGCGACTCGGGCAGCACGAACAGCGCGAGCAGAAAGTTGAGTCCGTTGAGCGCGGCCGCGGCCAAAAACGGTGCGCGCGCCGAATAGTCCGACAGCAGGCCGCCCAGCGCCGGGCCGGCGACGAAGCCGATGCCGAAGCAGGCGCTGAGCCAGCCGTAGCGCTGCGCGCGCTGCGATTCCTCGGTGATGTCGGCAATGTAGGCCGTGGCCACGGCCATGCTCGCGGCGGTGATGCCCGCGATCACGCGGCCCACCACGAGCACCGACAGCGTCGGGCTGAAGGCCATGATCAGGTAGTCGACGGCCGCGCCGGCCAGCGACAGCAGCAGCACGGGGCGGCGTCCGTAGCGATCGCTGAGCGCACCCAGCACGGGCGCGAAGACGAACTGCATGAACGCGTACAGCGACAGCAGCAGGCCGTAAGGCAGCGAAATGTCGGCACCGGGCGCCGACACGCTGCGCAGCAGCTCGGGCAGCACCGGCATGATCAGGCCGATGCCGGATACGTCGAGGATCACCGCGAGCAGAATCACGGCGAGCGGGCGGGTCATGGCGGAGACGACAACGAAGAAAGGACGCGCAGCCTAGCAGGCCGGCGCCAGGCCCCAAATAGTCCAAAAGGCATCAGAGACGCATCGAGCCCGGACCTGCCGGGCTCGATGCGCAGACGCGAGCGGATTACTTCTTGCCGTAGACCAGCGGCCGCAGGTTGGCCACCAGTTCGCGCGCGTTGTACGACTCCACCGAGGCCGGCATCGGGTTCTTGCCGATGACCACGGTCAGGTCCGAGGTGTACTGCGTGGCGGTGGTCGAGGGCATGCCCGGATCGACGAAGCCCGGCGTGGTGGTCACCACGGCGTCACAGCGGATCAGGCCGCAGCGCTGGTAGACCGCGGTCTGCGGGGCCACGAACACGTCGGGGCCGCCGCCGACCTGGCGCTCGTCCTTGTCGGTGTTCTTGCCGACGATCTGGAACCAGTCGGCGCCGTGCTGCAGCGTCAGTTCGCCCGCGCGCAGCAGCGCGTAGTTGCGCGTGGTTTCGGCCGGCGTGACCGTGTTGCCCTTGAAGCTGATGCGATAGCGATCCTCGGCGATCTTGGTTTCGGTATAGCCGTAGCCCTTGTCACTCTGCGCGGGCTGATAGGTGGTGGGCGTCGCGCAGGCCGACAGCAGGACCAGGGCGGCGCCGGCCAGCCAGAGCCGCGGCGCGGCTTTCGAAGTCGGGATGCGGCGGGTGGATTCGCCATTCACATGAGAGGGGGCAAGCATGGTGACGCTCCTGAGGCCGATGGGCAGGAATCGGCATGGGCACTGTGGGCAACAACATTGAAGACCGCGTGAAGATGCGGCCCGCAAGCCGCCGCCAGCAACGGTTGAAATCGCTCCATGCCGTCCCCATCGAAGCGAAAACGGTTCGCCTGCGTTCGGGGCGCGCTCACCTGCGGCGCCGACAATGACCCGCAGCCCCCGCGCGAACCGCGAACATCAGGGCACGGCGTCACGGGAGACTCATGGGCATACCGGCTTTTGGCATCGGCACGTTTCGCTTGAAGGATCAGGTGGTGACCGACTCGGTGCGCAATGCGCTCGAGCTGGGTTATCGCCTCGTCGACACCGCGCAGATCTACGACAACGAGGCCCAGGTCGGTCAGGCCATCGCCGACAGCGGCGTGCCGCGCGACGAGTTGTTTCTGACCACCAAGGTCTGGGTCGACAAGCTGTCGCGCGACAAGCTGATGCCCAGCCTGCGCGAGAGCCTGCGCAAGCTGCGCAGCGATCATGTTGATCTGCTGCTGATCCACTGGCCCTCGCCGCACGGCGTACCGCTGGCCGAAACGTTCGAGGCGCTGATGCAGGCCCGCGAAGCCGGACTCACGCGCGCCTTCGGCGTCTCCAACTTCAACATCGCGCTGCTGGAACAGGCCATCGCCCTGGTCGGCGCCGACAACATCGCCACCAACCAGGTCGAGCTGCATCCCTACCTGCAGAACCGCAAGCTGGCCGACTTCATGCGCGGCGCCGGCATACACCTGACGTCGTACATGACGCTGGCCGTCGGCCAGGTGATGGACGACGCCGTGCTGCGCGGCATCGCGCAGCGCCATGGCGCCACACCGGCGCAGGTGGCGCTGGCCTGGGCGATGAAGCAGGGCTACGCGGTGATTCCGTCGTCGACGAAGCGCGCCAATCTGCAAAGCAACCTCGGCGCCTGCACGCTGCAGCTCGGCGCGGAGGACATCGAGGCCATCGCCGCACTCGACCGCGGCCAGCGCCTGGCCAATCCGTCCAGCCTGGCGCCACGCTGGGATTAGGGCCTGCTGACGCCGTTGCCCGGCTTGCGGCTTGCGTGAGCGGCCTGCGTCGCGGCGCGTGAAGTCGCATCAGCAGGCTCGGAGTCAGGCCGGCGCGGGGCAGAGTCGCCGTCTAAGCCTTATCGAAGTTTTCTCAAGTTTTCGCCCCGCAGCGACTTCAACAATGACGCCTACCGGCCGATGACCCTGGCGAGAGGCCGCGAAAGTCGCGGCTCGTCTTTTTTTGGGGATCGTCGATGTCGTGGCTGCGCGCGCTGGGGCTGAGTGGACTGTTGTGGCTGAGCGCCTGCGGCGGCGGCTCGGGCGGCGCCGATTCGAGCGCCACGCCGGAGCCGACGGCGCCCGCGCCGGTCGATCCCGCGCCCAGCGATCCGCTGCCGGAGCCGGTGCCGACCGATCCCGCGCCCACGGAGCCCGTGCCCACCGATCCCGTCCCCGGCGATCCGGCACCGACGCTCACGGGCTATCGCACCGATGGCCCGCGCATCCTCGACGAAGCCGGCAATGAAGTGCAGCTGCGCGGCATCAACATGTACGGCTTCAACGCCAACATCCTGATCCCGCAATACCTGTGGACCATGGGCTGGAAGGAGCAGATCCAGCAGGTGAAAGACCTGGGCTTCAACGCCGTGCGCCTGCCCTACATTCCCAAGACGCTGTATTCCACGATGCGCGTCGGCGTCGACCTGCCGACCTGGGTCGAGCCCACGCTCAATGCCGACCTGCAGGGCAAGACGCCGCTCGAAGTGCTGGATCTTTGGATGGCCGAAGCCGAGCGCCAGGGCCTCTACGTGCTCATGGACTTTCACGGCAACAGCCACGTCAACCAGTACATGACCTGGTACAACGACGACCCCATGGCCTACGCGCCCGGCAAATGGGCCGAGACCTGGAATGGCGAGGCTTATTCCACCGCCGACTGGATGCGCGACCTGGTGTTCGTCGCGCGGCGCTACGCGCATCTGCCGCATTTCATCGGCATCGACGTCTACAACGAACCCAACGGCGTCACGCGCTGGGGTCCCGGCGACGTCTGGGCCTATGCCGAGAAGTCCGACTGGAAGCTGGCCGTGGAGCAGGCCTCGGCGGCCATACTCGACGCCAATCCGCGCCTGCTGATCTTCGTGCAGGGCATCGTGCAGAACTGGGACGGCGTCGAGGACAGCAGCCTGGAGATGAACTGGGGCGAGAACTTTCAGCCCCAGGCCTACAAGCCGCTGGCCATACCGACCGGCAAGCTGGTACTGACGCCGCACACCTACGGCCCCGACGCGCTCTACGAATATCCCAAGCGCAGTTTTTCCGCGCCCGATTTCCCAGCCAATCTCGAGGCCGACTGGGAGCGCCTGTTCGGCCAGTTTTCGGAGCAGTATCCCGTGGTGCTCGGCGAATTCGGCGGCTTCTACGGCACCGGCCCCTCGGGCCAGGCCGACCGCATCTGGCAGGACGCGCTCGTGGACTATCTGATCGAGAAGAACCTGCGCAGCGCCTTCTACTGGACCTACACGCCCAACAGCTACAACACCGGCGGCATCCTGGCCGACGACCTCACGGTGCGTCAGGACAAGATGGCTCTGCTGCACCGGCTGTTCGGCAATTGAAGTCCAGGGCGATGCCCACGCATAGAGGACTCCGAATTACCGACGACCGGCGCAAATCCGACTGACCGCCGGTACTTGGGAGACTTGCCTCAAGGCAATTCCCAAGCTTGCGGGACAGGCGTAGTCTTGCCGCCTCACTCCGGGGGGAGAGATTCGATCATGTCCAGTCACGGCGTCCGGGTTCTGCCGGAAGCGTGGTCCTTGGGCGAGCAGCACGCCGCGGATGCGGCTTTCTACACCGACGCCAGGAAGGACGTCCCGCGCACTTCGAGCCCACACGACACGGGCTCGCCCATCACACCGCATCGGGCCCCAGCAGCACCGACCGGCGGCAGCCTGTTCAACAGCATTCCGATCGCCATCGCGGACGCCGGCACCCCGACCTACGGGCGCATCGACGAACG
Source organism: Hydrocarboniphaga sp. (assembly GCA_023254435.1). Classification (GTDB taxonomy): domain Bacteria; phylum Pseudomonadota; class Gammaproteobacteria; order Nevskiales; family Nevskiaceae; genus Hydrocarboniphaga. Next base: position 31,284 of record JALRLM010000116.1, on the reverse strand, counting down.
CACGCTGGACCTGGAACCGTTTCCGCGCCCGCAGACGCATCGGTCGACCTGGCGCCACTTCGATCATCTGAGCGGCCAGATGCGCATGAAGCTGCGCTATCGCTGGGCGCTCTGGGCCTATGCCTTCGGCCTGGCCTGCGGTGTCGGGCTCGGCTGGGTGCTGCGCGCACTTTAGAGCCTGCCGCGCCGGCCTTGCCCGCACGGCGCTTTCGCAACGAATCCGTATACAGCCGAGCCTGAACAGCGCTCGCGAATCGCGGCTGCTCGTCACCCGATTTCTCCAAGCTCAGCCCGAGGCCGGCGCGCAAGGCGCCGAAGCACCGTTCGCCACGGCTGCACGCCACTGATCTAAAACCCGTTTCTCCAAACCACCCGCGATTCGTCGTCGCGTCGGGGCTTGTCGGGCGCGACTTTCAACGAATACCAGTCGATACATATCCGTATACATAAATATTGATAAAAAAATTATCGGGTGTAGTATCCGTACACAGAAGGGGGCCAGACTCCATATCGGGGCCTTTCGCGCCGCATGCGCGGCGACACCCTTCGCCATATCGACGACCGCTTCCGAAAGCGGCGCACACTGGAGGAGAAGCAGGTCATGACGGTTCATTACGAGGTCGGCGGCAGCTTCGACGAGGCGGCCGGGTCCACACGGCACGCCCATCGGCGCGACAGCGCCTACGCTTGGTACGTGGTGGTGGTGCTGGCGATGCTGCAGGCGGTGTCCTTTATCGACCGCCAGCTCATCAACCTGCTGGTCGGCCCGATCAAGGAGCACTTCACGCTCAACGACACCTCGATGAGCCTGCTCATCGGCGTGGCGCTGACCTCGGTCTACGTGCTGATCGCGCTGCCGGCTGGCCGCTGGATCGACAGCGGCAACCGTCGCAACATCCTGCTCGGCTGCGGCGTCATCTGGTGCTTCAGCACCATGTGGGCCGGCGTCGCCGACAGCTACACCGAGCTGTTCTTCTCGCGCGTCGGCGTCGGCGCGGCCGAATCGGCCGTGTATCCGGGCGCGGTGTCGCTGATCGCGGCCTACTTCTCGCGCGAGAACCTGCCGCGCGCGATGAGCATCATGCTCTCGGGCACCTTCATCGGCGGTGGCCTGGCGCTGATCTTCGGCGGCCTCATCGTCGGTGCGCTCAGCGAAGTGGGGTCGATCACGCTGCCGCTGGTGGGCACGCTGCTGCCCTGGCAGATGACCTTCCTGATCGTCGGTGCCGGCGGCCTGGTGCCGATCGTGCTGCTGCTGACGGTGGCCGAGCCGCCACGCACGCAGAGCGTGCTCAAGTCCAGCGACGAACACGCCAAGTTCACCACCGCGCAAGGCTTCGCCTACGTGTGGAAGCGCGCGCGCTTCTACGTGCTGTTCATCGCCGGCGTGTCGCTGCACGTGGTGGCGATCTACGCCGTTCCGGCCTGGGGTCCGTCGCTGCTGATCCGCAAGTTCGCGGCGCCGATCTCGCAGGTGGGCATCCAGTTCGGCTGCGCGGCGCTGGCCGGCGGTGCGCTGGGCATGCTCGCCGGGCCGTCGCTGAATCGCTACTTCAAGGCACGCGGCCACGAGGACGCGGTGATGCGCACCGTGGTGCTCGGCACTGGCCTGACGATACCGGTGGCGATCGCGCTGCCGATGATGCCCACCTACTGGCTCACGCTGGCCACGCTGTGCGCGATCACCTTCGTCTACACGCTGCCGCTGTCGCTGTGCTCGGCGGCGCTGCAGGAAGTGGCGCCCGAGGGCCTGCGCGGCTTCGTCGGCGCGCTGTACTTCGCCTCGCTGTCCATCATCGGCCTCGGCATCGCGCCGACGCTGGTCGGCGTGATGACCGACTTCGTGTTCGCCGATCCGAAGATGGTCGGCTGGTCGCTGTCCGTCGTCGTCGGCATCGCCGGCACCGTCGGCTGCACGCTGCTGGCGCTGTCGATGAAAGGCTATCGCGCCGGCCTGCGCGAGCGCTTCGCGAGCGCCGCCGGCAACTGATCGCCGCGCACGGCCGCGACTTTTCGCAACGGCAGCGCATCCATCACGCGGTCGGCGGATCGCCGGCCGCGCGGATGCTCACGCTTCGCGCAAGCACTTCATTTTTCCGCTGCATCGCATTCACAGCACGCACTACTACTAGAAAGCTCGGAGGAGTATCCATGCAATCCCAGAATCAACGGCCGTCCAGGCGATCGGCCGCCCTGCCCGCGCTGAGCCGCTCGCTGCTGTGCGCCGCGCTGTTCGGCGGCAGCGCCGTCGCCGCCGAAGAAGCCGATACGCAGCTCGCGCAGACCGACAGCTCGAAAGCGCCCGCCGCCGCGCCGACGCCGGCACCGGCCAACCCCTACGCCAAGTTCGAGAAGTACCGCTGGAAGGGCATCAACATCTCGCTGGGCGCGCCGGCCGATTCGCTCGATCCCGACATCGGCGGCTTTCGTTCCAAGCTCGCCGACCACGGCTTTGGCTACTGGGGCTACAGCTACAACCCGTTCTTCTACAACACGCTCGACAACGGCGAGACCGTGGGCGGACGCCAGGTCTACGCGGGCCAGAAGCCGACGTTCGAAACCGCGAACTTCCTCATGGTCACCTACGACCTGAGCCGTCACGGTATCCCCGATGGCCAGATCGCGCTGATGGGCACCAAGACCTACACCAACTGGAATCCGCTGGGCCCGAACACGCTGGCGATCGCCACTGCCTCGTATTACCAGACGCTGTTCAATCGCAAGCTCGAACTGAAGTTCGGCTGGCTCGCCAACAACTACGAGTTCGTCGGCACTTTCGTCGGCGGCAGCCTCGCCGGCGGCGCTTTCGGCCCTCAGGCGAGCCTGCCGTATCAAGGCGGCATGAGCAGCGGCCTGTTCGCCACGCCGGGCGCCAACATCAAGCTCAACTTCACCTCGAACTTCTACAACAAGTTCGGCATCCAGCGCGCCATCAGCCCCGACGGCACGGTGGTGGAGGAGCAGGAGAATCCCGGCGCGCTCGACTTCGACGTGCCGCACGCCGGCCGCCTGCTGATCGAGGAGCTCGGCTATCAGCGCCCGGCGGCACCGCACAAGGCTCAGACCTGGCTGCGCGCGGGACGGCTCTGGAACAACAGCGACTTCAACGATTTCGAGAATCCCGGCGAGCGTCGCAACGGCAACTACGTCAACTACGCGCTGGCCGATCGCCAGCTGTGGCAGAAATCGCCCGACTCGGCGGCCTCGGCATATCGCGGCATCTACGCCGGTCTGTCGTACATGTACGCGCCGCCGGAGATGAGCACTTTCAGCGAATACTACGAGGCTCGCGTCTACGCCATCGGCCTGTTCGATTCGCGGCCGCGCGACATGATCTCGCTGGTCGCCGTGCACAACGTGTTCAGCGACGTGCGCGTGGCCAGCGCGCAGGCCGCCGGTCTGATGACGCACGACAACAGCACGGCCGTCACCCTGTCGTACAGCCTGCGCGCTACGGCCGGCGTGTACTTGAACATGGGCATGAGCTACGTCGATCATCCGAGCGCGGTGGTTTACGAATCGGATACCGGCGAGGCCCTGAATCTGCTCGTCAACGCCACCATTTTCTTCTAGTCACCTGCAAGCCACAGGACATGAAGAACGGCAGACACAGGCACACCGGCATGGCGCTGCGCCGCCCGCCGTTCTTCATCGTTCGACACAACGGAGCAAGCTGATGAGTCAATCCGCCGAAATGATTTCGCTGGCGCGCCGGGCGCTGCACCATCTGCATCACAAGACCACCGACCAGGCCGACGAGATCATGTCGTTGCCGGTGGACGCCTACGTCGATCCGGTGCGCTACGAGCGCGAGCTGGAGCGCATCTACAAGCATCGTCCGCTGGCGCTCGCGCTGAGCGTGGAGTTGCCCGCGCCGATGCACTATCGCGCCATGACCGTGATCGGCACGCCGGTGCTGCTCGTGCGCGGCGCCGACGGTGTCGCACGCGCGTTCCTGAATGCCTGCCGCCATCGCGGCGCCTCGGTCTGCGAGGAAGGCCGCGGCACCGCGCAGCGCTTCGTCTGTCCGTATCACGCCTGGCGCTACGACACCCAGGGCAAGCTGATCGGCATCTACGATCCCGAGAAGTTCGGCAAGGTCGACGCCATGTCGCATTCACTGACCGAACTGCCCTGCGCCGAGCGCTCGGGCATGATCTGGGTCTCGCTGACACCGGGCGAAAGCTGGGATATCGGCGACTGGCTGTGCGGCTTCGACAAGGAGCTCGACACGCTCGATCTCGGCAACTGGTTCCTGTACGACCAGCGCGAAATCACCGGCCCAGGCTGGAAAGTGTGCTGGGACGGCTACCTCGAGGCGTATCACCACAACACCGTGCACGCCAACACGCTGGCCAAGTACACCATCGGCAATCTCATGCTGCATGACACCTATGGCCCGCATCAGCGCCTGACCATGGGCCGCAAGACGCTGGGCGAGCTCGACCAGCTACCCGAGGAGCAGTGGGATCCGCAGACGCATCTGCGCCTGATCCACTCGGTGTTCCCCAACGTGTCGCTGTCGGGCATCGTCGGCGATCACTGCCTGGTGACGCAGATGTTCCCGGGTGCGACGCCCGACAAGACCATCACGCGCCAGACCATCCTGGCCGCGCGCGAGCCGGTGACGCCCGAGCAGAAGCAGGCCACGGCGACGTTCAGCGCGATGGCGCTCGAAGCCGTGCAGGACGAGGACTACAAGGTCGGCGCCAAGATCCAGGCCGGGCTCAAGTCGGGCGCCAACAAGGCCTTCGTGTTCGGCCGCAACGAGCCGGCGATCCAGCACTACCACAACTGGGTGGCGCGCTTCGTCGCCGAGGATGCGTCGGCCCGCTGAGCATCGACACGGCGATCGGCGTCGCGTCGATCGTCGCAGCACTTTTGCCCACCGGAGCGCGCCTGTCAGGCGGTGCGCTCCGGTTCTTTTTTTGCGCTCATGCGCGCATCGCGGGAGCGGCGTTCACGCGCCACGGCCGGCAAAGTGAAACGGCGAGCCTGAGCTCGCCGTTATTCCCACCACAACCGCCGCGCGGGACCGCCGTGGTCGATGCGCGCTACGCCGCCCTGGCCTTGAGCCGGGTGCGTTCCGCCGCGTCGAGCTTGGCCTGCTCCAACGTCTTGCGGCCTTCGCGGCACATCAGCTCGTAGGTGCGCTCCAGGTACTTGGCCTTGCCGAGCAGCACCTGCATGCGCTCGCAGGCATCGGGCGGCATCGGCTCGGCGCTGGAGCCGTCCATGGTCACATCGAGCTTGCAGACGAAATCGAAGGTCGCGTGCAGCGCAGCGGCCTCGGGCAGGTCACGGCCCAGCGTGATCGCGCCGTGCCACGGCATGATGATGGCGATGTTGTCCTTGAGCACCGGCGAGATCGCCTCGATGGTGTCGTCGGGGCTCAGCGCCGTGCGCTTGTAGAAATAGGTCGCCAGGTTGTGCCAGATCTTGGGCTCGCGACTGAAGGCCGACTGCGCCACGCTCCAGAAGCCGTGCGTGTGCACGATGGAGTGGATGTCCGGGCGCAGCTTGTAGATGTTCTGGTGAAAGTCGATGCCGGGGCTGATCGGCCGGTCGCTGTGCACGACCTTGCCGTCGAAATCGACGAGCACCATGTCGTCGACGGTCATCTCCTCGAAGCACAGGTCCAGCACGTTGGTCCAGTACAGGGCCTCGCCCGGGATCCGCATGCTGACGTGGCCACCGATGGTGGCGCCCAGGCCCTTGGCCGCCAGGCCGTGACAGGCCTCGACCATCTGTTCGCGCATGTGCAGATGCTGCTTCATCGAATCGTCTCCTCTCTCGTGGCGCGGACGTCGCGTGTCGCGCGCGCGTTCCTTTGTGTTTACCGATGCACCGTATTGTTATTCCGTATACGTTCCTCTTGCAATAGTATTTTTTAAGATTAATATTTGTATACACAAAGCGCGGACTACACTCCGCCATACAAACGCGACTGCGGGGACCACCCCGCGAAACAGGTCACGGGAGTCGCTGTCCCGGGCCCGGATCGAAGAGCAATAACGGAGGAATCAAGATGGCCGTCGAAAGTCCCGCCGCCGAGAAAACCGGCTCCACCACCTACACCACGCGTCCACTGTCCTGGCGCACGGGCACCGAGATCATCGGCCTCGACCTGACGCGTAGCGAAGGTATCGCCGACTCGGTGATCAAGGAGCTGTGGCAGCTGGTCTGCGAGCGCGGCATCCTGCTGTTCCGCAACGCGCACGTGAATCACGACCAGCATCTGGCCTTCACGCGCCGCTTCGGGCCGCTGGCCGAAACCGGGCTGCTGTCGCGCTATGCGCCCGAGGGTTATCCGGACCTGTTCACGGTCACCAACATCAAGAAGGACGGCGTGAAGTCGGAGACCGAGGTCGCCGCCGTGCAGTGGCACTCCGACCAGAGCTTTCTCGACAAACCGGCGCGCGGCTCGCTGCTGCGCTGCGTGGAATGCCCGGCCGTGGGCGGCGACACCATGTTTGCCAACATGTACCAGGCCTACGACATGCTGTCGGACGGTCTCAAGCAGATGCTCGAAGGCCAGAGCGCCTTCCACACGCTGTTCAATACGCGCGCCAAGGTGCTCAACGGCCGCAAGCCGCCGACCGAGGACGAGATGAAGCGTCTCGGCGGCGCCATGCATCCGGTGGTGATCACGCATCCGGACACCGGCAGGAAGTGCCTGTTCATCTCCGACCAGGTCGTCGACCGCTTCGACGGCTGGACCGTGGAGGAAAGCAAGCCGCTGCTCGATTACCTGTATGCGCACGCCTCGCAGCCGGCCTTCACCTATCGCCACGCCTGGAAGCCCGGCGACATCATCTTCTGGGACAACCGCTGCACGCAGCACTACACGCCGGTCGACTACGACCTGTCGCGCGTGGACGCACCGGAGAATCGCCGCCTGATGTTCCGCTCCACGCTCGCCTGATCGCCCGCTGCGGCCGGTCTTTCGCACCAGGGCGCCTGCGTGCGAAAGACCTTCGCGCGCGGCGACGATCCCGCTTCCAGCATCGATCCCGCCTTGCTGGCGCCACGGCGCCGGCCGGGTCCGCTTTTGCCGCATGCGCGCGCCTGCGCATGCCCATCCTGTCGAGGACACCGTCGTGGATTTCTCCCTAAGCGAAGAACAGCAAGCCCTGGTCGATACCGCGCGTCGCTATGCGCGCGCCGAGCTGCCGAAGATCGCAGCCGACCTCGAAGCCGCCAACCAGCCGCCCTCGCACGCGCTGATCAAGCAGTACGCCGAGCTGGGCTTTCTGGGCATCAACGTCTCCGAACAGTACGGCGGCATGGGCCTGGGCAATCTCGATGCGCTGCTGGTGCTCGAGGAGTTCGCCAAGGTGTCCTCGGCCATCGCCTTTCCGGTGTTCGAATCCTGCGTCGGCCCGGTGCGCGCCATCGAGCGCTTCGCCAGCGAATCGCTCAAGCAGCGCGTGATTCCCAAGGTCTGCTCGGGCGATCTGGTGGTGGCGGTGTCGATGTCCGAACCCGACGCCGGCTCGGCGCTCACCGACCTCGCCACGCGCGGCGTCACCAAGGGCGATCGCGTCGTCATCAACGGCACCAAGCGCTGGTGCTCGGGCGGCGGCCACGCCGACGGCTACGTGGTCTACTGCCGGCTCTCGGACAAGCCCGGCGCCGGCGGCATCGGCGCGGTCTACGTCGAAAAGGACGCCAAGGGCCTGAGCTTCGGCCCCAACGAGCAGCTCATGGGCTTTCGCGGCGTGCCGTCGAGCGATCTGTATCTCGACAACGTCGAAGTGCCGCTCGACAACATCATCGTGCCGGCCGGCGGCTTCAAGCAGCTCATGGAAGCCTTCGACCTGGAGCGCTGCGGCAATGCCACGATGGCGCTGGGCCAGGCTTCGGGCGCGCTCGAAGACATTCTCGGCTACGTCGTCGAGCGCAAGCAGTTCGGCAAGCCCATCGTCGATTTCCAGGCCGTGCAGATCAAGATCGCCGAAATGCGCATGAAGGTGGATGCCGCGCGACTGCTGATCCATCGCGCCGCCGCGCAGTCGGAATCGGGACTGCCCAACCTGCTCGACGCTTCGGTGGCCAAGTGCTTCGCCAATTCGATCGCGCGCGAAGTCACGGGCGACGCCGTGCAGCTCATGGGCGCCTACGGCTACAGCAAGGAGTTCCCGATGGAACGGCGCCTGCGCGACTCCTGGGGCTGGGGCATCGCCGGCGGCGCCATCGACATCCAGAAAACCAACATCGCCAGCGCGATGGTCGGTCGCCGCTTCGACCAGCGCCGCTGAGCCAAGCTGTCGTATAACGGGCACGCCAATCCGCGCGAGGAGATCTCAAGGATGAGCACGCTGCAGACCGAGCTGTTCCGCAACGATCGTGGCCGCATCGTGGCGATGGATTCGGCTTATCACGTCGAGCCCGCCAACCGCGGCGTCGACGTGGTGATCAACGCCTCCTACTGCGGCGTTCTGCCGGCACGCTTCATCGGCGCGCAGCGGCCGCGCGCCGCCATCGGCGTGGACTGCGGCGTCGGCCCGGCCGGCGCCTCGGTGGCCGGCATCTGGTATCTCGAAGCGCTCAACCTGCCGGCTGTGGTCGCCGACGTCATGACCGTGCGCCTAGGCGACGGCGTGGACCTGTACGAGAACGGCGTCGTCAGCCTGCTCAACCGCCCGGCCGCCGATTGCGGCGTGGTCGCCGGCATGCGCGTGCGCGAGGCCGCGCGCCTGCTGCTCGACCGCGATCCGGGCTCGCCCGAGGCGGCGCAGGTGACCAACCGCACGGTCATGGAACAGGGCCCCGAGGGACGCCAGATCGTCTGCACCGACTCCATCGCCTTCGGCCTGCCCGAGGACGAGCGCAACGTGCTCGTCACGGCCGGCCACACCGGCCGCAGCGCGGTGCCCTACCTGCTCAAGGTGAAGCCCTACGGCTTCATCTGCTCGGACGGCGGCATGGGCCGCGAGGATTCCGGCGTCGCCGGCCTGCACGCGGTGGCCGAGCAGGGGCTGGCCGGCGCCACCGTGGACGCCCGCCTCGCGCGCATGGGCGATGGCCTGAGCAGCTACCACGACGGCATCATCAGCGCGGTCAATCGCCTGGCCGAAGCCGCTGGAGTCCGCCTGGGTATGCGCTCGGCCGAGGCTGCTCGTCTTTTGGTCCGTCGAAACGTATAATCCAGAATAAGAGGATTTATCACACCCTCAACGCGATCGGGGCCACGGCTCCCGAGCAGCACACCAGCCAGACGGAAAGGTCCAGGGCCATGTCAGACACCATCGCATTACCTGCCGACACGTCGCCGCTCGCCCGCTTCAAGGAGCAGAAGTCGGCCAGCAAGGGCAAGAAACCCGAAGCCAAGGTGACCCACGCCAGCGCCGTGCGCATGGCGCTCGAAAGCGACATCTTCACCGGCCGGCTGCCGCCCGGTAGCCCGGTGGACGAGGAGGCCGTGGCCGAGCGCTTCCAGGTGTCGCGCACGCCGGTACGCGAAGCCATGCTGCAGCTGATCCAGACCGGCCTGATCGAGAAGCGCTCGCGCCAGCGCGCCACCGTGGCCAGGCTCGACCTGCACCGGCTGATCCACATGTTCGAGACCATCTCCGAACTCGAGGGCGTCTGCGCGCGCCTGGCCGCGCGCCGCATCACCCTGTCGGAGAAGGACGAGCTGATCCGCGTGCAGGAGCAGTCGCAGGCCGCGTTGCTGGCCAACAAGCAGGACGAATACGCGCGCCTGGGCCGTCGCTTCCATGCGCTGGTGATCCAGGCCACGCACAACAACGTGCTGATCGAGACCACCGACAAGCTCGCGCTGCAGACCGTGCCCTACCGCCGCTTCCAGCTGCGCCGCAACGGTCGCCCCGAAGCCAACCAGGCCGACCACCAGCGCATCCTCGACGCCATCGTCGCCGGCAACGAAGCCGAGGCCGGCGACCTCATGCGCCGCCACGTCACCGTGCAGGGCGACGTGCTGGCCGAATACATCTCGATGGGCGAGGCGCAGGCGCTGGTTTGAGCTAGCAGGCGGGTCGGCCCCGCCTGGGGAAACCCAAAGACCGCAAGAGCACGGGCCTTGCGGTCTTTTTCGTTGCGCATCGTTCCCGGCAGCTGACTCGCGAGACCACGGAGCAGAGCGGCATCGTTGCGCCGGCCGCAGCCGACGTGCCGCACGGCGCTGGCCATACATTCGCCGTCGCTCGCGCGCTAGGAGTCCACGCGATGCCGCAGCGCCTCTCCCGCCATGAAGCGACGGATATTCGCGCTGAGGTTGTCGGCCATGCGCGACTCGGTCATCGGGCTGCCGGCGCCGGCGACGTGGGCGGAGACGAGCAGGTTCGGCGCGTCCCATAGCGGATCGTCGGCCGGCAGCGGTTCGGGATCGGCGACGTCGAGCCCGGCGCCGCCCAGATGCCCCGACCGCAGCGCCTCGCGCAGCGCGACCTGATCGATCACGCCGCCGCGCGCGACGTTGACGATGCGTGCGCCGCGCTTGCAGGCCGCGAAGGCGGCGGCATCGAGCAGATGATGTGTCTCGGCCGTGAGCGCGATCGACACCAGCACGATGTCGGCCTCGCCCAGCGCCGCATGCAGCTCCGACAGCGGACGCGCACGGTCGGCCAGCGCATGCGGTGCGCCCGAGCGCGACAGCGCCACGATGTCGATGCCGAAGGCGCGGGCGCGGCGCGCCACTTCCTGGCCGATGCGGCCGAAGCCGACCACGACCATGCACTGGCCTTCGACCGACTGCGCGCTCTGCCATAGCGACAGCTCCCAGCGCCGCTCGCGCGTGGCTTCGTGCGCATCGCCCATGCGGCGCGCCAGCGCCAGCAGCAGCGCCATCGCATGCTCGGCCACCACCGGCGCGGCGCAGCCCACGGTGTAGGTCACCGGCAGATGCACGGGCAGGCCCGCGGCCTCGAAACCTTCGCGGCCCGCCGAGATGAAGTGCATCCAGCGCACCGTGGCATCGGGCGCGCGCAGCGCCGCCACCACCTGGGCAGCCTCGTCCTGCGGCGCGTCGTAGAGCACCAGGACCTGCGCACCCGGCAGCGCGGCCAGCAGCGCCGGCAGACTGTCGACCACCTGCAGTTCGATGCCGGGCTGGCCTTGCAGGCGATCGATCAGCGTTTCACGCGCATAGCTCAGGCGCGTCCAGTAGACCAGCCGCATGCGCGCCGGCGCGCTCTCGCGAGGACCCTGCATGCCCATGGCTCAGGCGATCTCGGTCGTCGGTGTCTCCGCCGCCACGAGCGCGGCACGGAAGGCACCGAGGCTGCGAGCGATGACCGCGGCGGCGATCAGCGCCGAGGCGACGCAGACGATGGCCAGCGACCAGCCGACCATGGCCGGATCCTGGAACACGCGATCGGTCAGCAGCGCGATGACCGTGGGCGGAATCGCCACGCCGACCACCGAGATCATGAACATGTAGATCGCCGACACGATGCCGCGCATGCGATTGGGCGTGACCAGCTGCAGGCCCGACGCGGCCATCGCCAGCGGCATCGCGCAGAAATAGGTCACGCCGGCGCAACTCACCAGCGCCTGCGCATACGAGCGGCAGAACGGCAGCATCGCCGCGAACGGCACCACGCAGATGGCCGCGATCAACGGCGCGCGCAGCGCGAAATCGCGATGGCCGCGACGCTGCAGCCAGCGCCCGATCACCGGGCCCGACAGCACGCCCAGGCAGCCCATGAGCAACACCAGCATGCCGTACTGGAAGCCGATGTCGCGGATCGAGACCGAGAAGCGGCGCGAGAAGAACGCCGGAATCCAGGCCTGGAAGGCGTACAGCACGATCGTCAGCACGGCCACGCCGATGAAGAAGGCGACGTAGAAAGCGCGACCGTGCCAGATGAAGCGCGCGATCTCGCCGATGGTGAAGCGCTCGGCGGTGGTGGCCGCGGCATTGAGCGCCTGGCGCGCGGGCTCGCGGATCAGCAGCGTCAGCAGCACCGGCACCAGCCCGAGCAGGCCGGCGCAGACGAACACCAGGCGCCAGGGCTCCAGCACGCCGAGGGGACCGAATTCCACCGTCGCCTTGCTCGCCGCGCCCACCACCATGCCACCGAGGATCAGCGCGCAGCCACCGCCCAGATAAGGGCCCAGCAGATACAGGCTCATCGCGCGCGGCAGTTTCTCGCGAGAGAAGTAGTCGGCGATCAGCGACCATGCCGCCGGCATCAGGCAGGCTTCCGCCGCCCCGACGCCGACGCGCGCCGCGAACAAGGCTCCATACGAAGTCGCCAGCCCGCACAGCGCCGTGCACACGCTCCATAGCGCGACGCCGACGGCGATGATGTTGCGACGATGGCTGACATCCACCATGCGCCCGGCGATGGGCCCGCCGAGCACGTAGGCGGAGACGAAGGCCAGGCCCTGCAGCAGGCTGATCTGCGTGTCCTGCAACTCGAAGCCTTTCTTGATCGGCTCCACCAGCAGGTTCAGCACCTGGCGATCGATGAAGGCGAAGGCATAGCTGAGCGTGAGGATGCAGACCACCATCCAGGCATAGCCGGTGTTCTGCGTGGGAGCCTGGATGCGCTGATAGTCGGTCATGGTCGTTTACCGTGCGAGCGTGCGCGAAAAGAAATCGCCGAGCACCCGAGCGGTGTCGGCGGGATTGTGATCGGGAAAGAAATGGCCGCCGGACACGCTGGCGGTCTGCAGCTGCGTGCAGCGCTGCGCCCAGATGCGCTCGAAGTCGAAGTGCTGCGCCATCAGCCCGTCGCCGGCCCACATCGCCAGCGACGGACAGTCGACGCGGCGATCGAGGTCGGCGCGATCGTGCTCCAGATCGATGCTGGCGCCGGCGCGATAGTCGGCGCACGAAGCCGCGATCATCGCGGGATCGCGCCAGCTGCGGCGATACGATTCGAGCTGCTCGCGATCGAAGCCGTCGAGGCTGGTTCCGCCATAGCGCCCCAGCGCACTTTCGAAGAAGAAATCGGGATCGGCGCCGATGAGCTTCTCCGGCATCGGCGCCGGCAACGGCAGGAAAAACCACAGCCAGTAGGTGCTCGCGAAACGCCGGTCGGTGTGCTCGTACATGTACAGCGTCGGCGCGATGTCGAGCACGGCCATGGCCTGCACGCGATCGGGCCGGTCCAGCGCCATGCGATGCGTCACGCGCGCGCCGCGATCGTGTCCGGCGACGCCGAAGCGCGCATGCCCCAGTGCCTCCATGAGACCGACCTGATCGGCGGCCATGGCACGGAACGAATAAGTGGAATGATCGTCGGCGTCGGCCGGCTTGGACGATTCGCCGTAGCCGCGCAGATCGGCACAGACCACGGTGAAGCGCGACGCGAGCCGCTCGGCCACGCCGGCCCACATGGCGTGATTCTGCGGATAGCCGTGCAGCAGCAGCACGGCCGGGCCCGCGCCGCCGATGCGGCAATGGATCCGCACGTCGCCGACCGTGACGAAGCGCGAGTCAAATTGATCGAACATCGCCGCCTCCGTGAACGTGGCGGGCGCGCGGACACCGTCCGGGCGGCTGGGATGGGTTCATCGGTTCTCCTCGCACGCAAGTGCGTCGTCGTTTCTAGTGTTCTTCTCCTCATGTGGGAGAAGCCGTCCGCGCTGGCGGATCGATCGCGTCGCGGCGGCGTGGCCGCGACGCCGTGCTGCCGGGTGCGGCTCAGTCCCGTGCCTGGGGCAAGCTGTTCAAGGCCGCGAGCAGGGCCGGCGGCATCGGTGTTTTCTGGTGGTCGAGGCTGCGGCAGGCGAAACTGATTTCACCCACGGCGACGAGTTCGCCGTCGCGACGGAACTCGCAGGCGACGACGAACGACGTGGTGCCCAGGTGCCTGAGCACCAGCTGCGTGTTCAGCACGTCGAACACGCGGCACATGCCGACGTAGCGGCAGCGCGATTCCAGGCCCACGGTATAGACGCCGAGCTGCTCGCTCATCTGGCCCGACCGAATGCCGTGCGCATAGAGCCAGGTGCTGTAGCTGCGCTCCATCCACGGATAGAAGATGGCGAAGTAGGCGATGCCCACGGCGTCGCAGTCGCCGTACGACAGCTGGAAGCCCAGGCCCTGCCGGATCGGCGTCACGACGTCGCCCGCGCTCATGCGGCCGCCTCCATCGCGTCGTCGACGATCACCGTGGCGCTGCCCAGCAGCACCTTGGCGCCATCGGCGCGATCGAGCCTCACCTCGCAGTCGGCGAGCCGATGCCCGCCTTCGCGGCGCAGCGCGGTCACCGTGCCGCTGGCACGCAGCGCGTCGTCGGCGAACACGTTGCCGATGAAGCGCAGGCGAAAGTCGCGCACGCGGCCGTAGCTGCCGGCCCAGATCGCCAGCATGTTGATGACGTAGGCCATGTTCGACGGCCCCTGGTTGATCGTGCGATCGCCCATGCCCAGCGCGCGCACCGACTGCACGTCGAAGTGAATGGGATTGCTGTCGTGCATGAGCGCGGACATGGTTTTCATCTTCTCCGCACTGACGGCGGCGACTTCGAAAGGCGGAATCGGCGTACCGACTTCGATGGGCATGCGGTTCTCCTGATGGGTTTCGCGCTCAGACATCGCGGCGCGGAAACACGATGGAATTGCGGCAGGTGGCGGCGATGCGGCCGGCGCCGTCGGTCAGCGTGAAGGCGTAGCCCACCAGATCGAAGCAGCCCGAGCGACCCTGCTTGCGCTCGGCCGAGACGATGGCGCCATCGACGCGATAGCGCGCGCCGACCGCCAGCGGATGTTCGACGTGCACCGCGCATTCGCCGAACATCGGACCGTCGGCCGCGCTGGCACCGAACCACGCGAACAACTCGTCCCAGCCGATGCCCATGGCGCCGATGGCGGCGAAGTAGACGAACACCGGATGCGCCTCGACGCCCTGCGCGAAATCGCCCTGCGTCGGCGCCAGCATCGCGTCCTGCGCGAGCCAGGCGCGCCAGGGCTCGATCACGTACTCGCCACCCGGAAACGCGCGGCCGACGCTGGCCTGCAACTGCTCCAGCGAAAAGCTCATACCTGCCGCTCCTGGGCAGCCCAGTACGGCGCGCGCAGGTCGCGCTTGAGGATCTTGCCGGTCGGCGCCTTGGGCAGCGCGGCGACGAAGTCCACCGACCTGGGCTTCTGGTACGAGGCCAGGTGCTGGCGCGCGGCGTCGATGATGTCGCGCTCGCTGGCGTTGTGACCGGGCTTGAGCACGACGATGGCCTTCACCGACTCGCCCCACTCGTCGTCGGGCACGCCGATCACCGCGCATTCGAGCACGGCCGGGTGCCGGCCGATGGCGTCCTCCACCTGCACGCTGTAGATGTTCTCGCCACCCGAGATGATCATGTCCTTGGCGCGGTCGACGATGAACAGATAGTTGTCCTCGTCCCAGGTCGCCAGGTCGCCGGTCCACATCCAGCCGTCGCGCAAGGTCTTTGCGGTGAGGTCGGGGCGATTGAAGTAGCCCAGCATGTTGGCTTCGCTGCGCACGACGATTTCGCCCGTGGTGCGGCCGTCGCGCGGGACCTCGCGGCCCTGTGCGTCGACGACGCGAATCGTGGTGACGAAGCCTTCGCGCCCGCAGGACTGCAGGCGATGCGTGTCGATGCCGGTCGCCGCGCGCCGATGATCCTCCTGCGACAGGAAGGACATCGTCGTGCCCTCGGTCTGGCCGTAACCCTGGATCAGCGTGCACGGAAACGAATCGAGCGCATTGCGCACGGTGCCCGAGGACATCGGCCCACCGCCGTACTGGATGTTGCGCAGGCTGCTCAGGTCGTAGCGGCGGAAGTTCTCCACCGCCATCATCCAGTTCAGCATGGTCGTGATCCCCAGGAAGGCCGAGACCTTTTCGTCCTGGATCACCTCCAGCGCCTGCCGCGCCTCGAAGTTCACGAGCACGAGCGGGCAGCCGTGCTTCATGTAGTTCATCGAGAGGATGATGGGGATGTGGTACATCTGCCCCGTCAGCATGTAGACGTCGCTGGGCACGATGCGCTCCGCAACCGTCTGGTTGAGCATGCCCATGGCCGCACTGCGGTGCGAATGCACGGCGCCCTTGGATTCGCCCGTGGTGCCGCCCGTGTAGAGGATGAAGAAGGGGTCGTGCTCGCCCACCTGCATCGTCGTCGGCGGTTCCTCGTCGCTCGAAGCGGCGAGCAGGGCCTCGTAGCTGCCGTCGCCGCCCTCGCCGTATTGCAGCCAGTGCGGCAGATCGACGAGTTTCTGCAATTCGGCCATCACCTCGCGGTACTCGGGCGAAACGATCACCACGCGCGGCCGCGCATCGGCCACGAGCGCGGCGATGGCCGGCGTCGACAAGCGCCAGTTGAGCGGTTGCAGCACGGCGCCGGCGCGGCCGACGGCGAAGAACAGCTCCTGATACTCGATGCTGTTGCGGCTCAGCATCGCCACGCGATCGCCGCGGCGCACGCCGAGATCGAGCAGGCCGTTGGCGAGCCGGCGCACGCGCGAATCCAGTTCGCGCCAGTCGATGCGGCGGCGATTGGGAATGTCGACGATGGCTGTCCTGCGTGGCGTCAGCGCCGCCCACTTGGCCGGGATCAGTCCCTGGTTCATGGCTACTGCGCCCCGGCGAGTGGGGTCCGGATTGCAGACACCGGATGCGGAAAGTGCATCTTCTCCTCCTTCCGTTATTTTTTTAATGCCGCCTCAACATACATATTTTCAGAAGGCGGTGATCGACACCATCGAGGCGCCATCCGGCCCCGTGGCACCGGGCCGCACTCCCCGACACAGGCAGAGTCCGAAGCCATCGCGATCGGGGCTCCGCTCTTTGCACGTCTATTTCGACTCTACTGTATATTTTCAAAACTTGATATGTATACTCATATCGACATGACAGCCGGTCGGAGGCTTTCGCCGCCATCCGCCGGAGCGCCGCAGAGCGCTACTGTCGAACCAGAACGATGGAGGATGAAAAGGTGCGCCCATGCTGACGTTTCCCCATTTCACGCCGCACTTCCCGCGTGAGCAGTGGACCCTGCCCGCGGTGCTCGAATACCAGGCCACGCACCGCGCCGACCGGCCGTTCCTGTCGTGGATGGACGGCGGCAAGTCGCACAGCTTTGCCGAGGTCAATACCACCGCCAATCGCCTCGCCCACGGCTTCGCCGCCGCCGGCGTCGGCAAGGGCGAGAAGGTGGGCATGCTGCTGCCGAACTGCCTGGAGTTCGTCTACAGCTGGTTCGCGCTGTGCAAGCTCGGCGCCGTCGAGGTCTGCATCAGCGACGCCTACAAAGGCTTGTTCCTGGCGCATCCGATCAAGCTGGCGCGCTCGCGCCTGCTGATCAGCACGGCCGAACTCGCGCAGCGACTGGTCGAGATCGAGGACGAGATTCCGAGCGTCGAACGTCTCTACATCGTCGACGTGCCGGGCGCCACGGCGCCGCTGCCCGCATTCAAGCGCATCCAGATCCAGCGCTTCGACTCGCTGTATACGGAGACGACCCGCAATCCCGGCATCGCCGTGCGCCCGCAGGACGCGGCCGCCGTGCTGATGACCTCGGGCACCACGGGCGCGTCCAAGGGCGTGCTGATGCCGCATTCGCAGTTCTACTTCTTCGCCGAAGAGGACGTGCAGCTGACGCGCCTGACGCAGGACGACGTCTACATGACGGGCTTCCCGCTGTTTCACGGCAACTGCCAGTTCCTGACCGTGTATCCCTGCCTGATCGCGGGCGCGCACGTGGTGCTCTACCCGCGCTTCTCGGCCTCGGACTGGGCCGGCCGCGCGCGTCGCTCGGGCGCCACGGTGACCAACCTGCTCGGCGCGACCATGGCCTTCATCCTCGCGCAGCCCGCCTCGCCCGACGATCGCGCCCACAAGGTGCGCCGCATCTACGCCGCGCCGCTGTCGCCCGACCTGGGCGCCAGGTTCACCGAGCGCTTCGGCGTGCACGAATACGTCGACGGCTTCGGCCAGACCGAAATCTCCAACGTCTTCATGACGCCGCCCGGCGCACCGCGCCCGGCCGGCGCTTCGGGCGTGCTGGTCGATCAGTGGTTCGAGATCCGCCTCGCCGACCCGGAGACCGACGAACCCGTCGCCGAAGGCGAAACCGGCGAACTGCTGGTGCGCCATAAGGTGCCCGGCATCATCTGCAGCGAATACCTCGGCATGCCCGAGAAGACCGTCGAGACCTGGCGCAACCTGTGGTTCCACACCGGCGATTCGCTGCGTCGCGACGCCGACGGCTGGTACTACTTCGTCGATCGCGTGAAAGACGCGCTGCGTCGTCGCGGCGAAAACATCTCCTCGTTCGAAGTGGAATCAGGCGTGCGCTCGCATCCCTCGGTGGCCGACTGCGCGGTGATCGGCGTGCGCGCCGACCACGACGCCGGCGAGGACGAGGTGATGGCCTGCCTCATCCTCAAGCCCGACCAGCCCGTGCCTTCCTACGAGGAACTGGTGGCCTGGAGCGACGAGCGCCTGCCTTCGTTCATGGTGCCGCGCTACCTCGAGATCATGGACAAGCTGCCGCAGACCGCGACCGAGAAGGTCAAGAAGAAAGAGCTGCGCGAACGCGGCATCACCGCCACCACCTGGGATCGCATGAGCGCAGGCGTGAAGCTGCGCAGCGAGCAGGGCAAGGGCGATCGCAAGGGAGCGGCGTGATGAGCGAACCCGTCGACACGGTGGCCCTCGACGTCGCCGAGCAGGCGATCCTGGTCGAGACGCGTGGCAAGGTCGCGGTGGTCACGCTGAACCGCCCCGAAGTCATCAACGCCTTCAACGACGCCATCCGCAAGGGCCTGCCGCAGATCCTGCGCGAGCTCGACGCCGACGCGGCGATCAGCGCCATCGTGCTGACCGGCGCCGGCGAGCGCGGCTTCTGCGCGGGCGCCGACATCAAGGAGCGCCGCAGCGTCGGCGCGCCGGTCGCCGAACGCAAGCGCCTGATGCCGGCCACCTGGATCGAAGCGCTCGACGGCGTCGCCAAGCCCGTGATCGCGGCCATCCACGGCATCTGCCTGGGCGGCGGCACCGAGCTGGCGCTGGCCTGCGACATCCGCGTCGCCGCGCGCAACGCGCGCTTCGGCCTGCCCGAAGTCGCGCTGGGCCTGATACCGGGCGGTGGCGGCACGCAGCGCCTGCCGCGCCTGATCGGCCTGGGCCCGGCGCTGGACCTGCTGCTGACGGGCGATCGCGTCGATGCCGAACGCGCGCATCGCCTGGGACTGGTGACGCGCCTGGTCGACACCGCCGACGACGCACTGACCGAAGCGCTGCGCGTGGCCGAGCTGATCGCCAGCCGCCCGCCCACCGCCATCGCCTACGTCAAGGAGGCCGCTCGCAGCGGCATGGACATGGACATGGCCAACGGACTGCGGCTCGAAAAGAGCCTGTTCGCGCTGCTGATGTCGACCGCCGACCGCACCGAGGCCGCCAGCGCGTTCCGCGAAAAGCGTCCACCGAATTTCACCGGGCAGTGATCCCGCCGTGTCCGGCGCTCGACCAGCGCCGGCGCGGTGCGCCCGACACCACATCGAATCGAGGAACCCGACCATGAGTCAAACCACCATCGTCGTCGGCGCCGGCCTCATGGGCACCGGCATCGCGCACGCCTTCGCCATCAGCGGCCATCGCGTCGTGCTGGTCGACAGCGACATGGCCGCCGCCGAAAAAGCACAGGCGCAGATTGCCAAGATCGTCGGCGACGGCGTCAGGCTCGGCAAGCTCGACGAGGCCAAGGGCCGCGCCGCGCTCGACAGCCTGTCGCTCGCCAGCGCGCTCGACGGCCGCCTCGCCGAAGCCGGCCTGCTGATCGAGACCGCCACCGAGAAGCTCGAGATCAAGCAGGCCATCCTGTCGCAGGCCGACGACCTGCTGCCCGCGCATGCGGTGATCGGCACCAACACCTCGGCGCTATCGATCAGCGAACTGGCCGCCGCCACGCGCCGCGCGCCGCAGGTGATCGGCATGCACTTCTTCAATCCCGTGCACAAGATGAAGCTGGTGGAACTGATTCGCGGCGTCGACACCAGCGCCGCGACGGTCGAGCAGTCGCGCGCCTGGGCCAGCGAAATCGGCAAGACCAGCATCCTCGTCAACGAGGCGCCGGGCTTCACCACCAGCCGCATGTCGGCTCTGGCCGGCAACGAGGCCATGTACATGCTGTCGGAAGGTGTGGCCAGCGCCGAGGACATCGACACTTCGCTGCGCATGGCCTTCAACCATCCCATGGGCCCGCTCGAACTCGGCGATCTCACCGGCTGGGACACGCGCCTCAAGGTGCTGCAATACCTGCACACGACCCTGGGCGAAAAATTCCGCCCCTGCCCGCTGATCATCAAGATGGTCAAGTCCGGTCGCCACGGCCGCAAGGTCGGCCGCGGCGTCTACGAATACGCGGCCGACGGCCAGAAGATCGCGGGCTCCGGACTCAAGGTGCACGCATGACCGGCAACGAGGTCGTCATCGTCGAAGCCGTGCGCACGCCGATCGGCAAGTTTCGCGGTGGGCTCAAGGACGCACGCGCCGATCATCTCGGCGCGCTCGTGCTCGGCGAGTTGGTGTCGCGCGCGCGCATCGACGCCGGCGTCATCGACGACGTGGTGTTCGGCTGCGTCACCCAGGTGGGCGAACAGAGCGGCAACATCGCGCGCACCGCGCTGCTGTCAGCGGGCTGGCCCGAATCGATTCCGGGCATGACCGTGGACCGCAAGTGCGGCTCGTCGGAAGCCGCCATCCACGTCGCCGTCGGCGAGATCGCCTCGGGCGCCTGCGACGTGGTGGTCGCCGGCGGTGCCGAGAACATGAGCCGCGTGCCCATGGGCGGCAATCGCGACGTGCACGGCGAAGTGTTCGGCTGGCGCCTCAAGGAGCGCTACGACCTGACTTCGCAGGGCGAAGCGGCCGAGCGCCTCTGCGATCGCTGGAACCTGTCGCGCGAAGACCTGGACCGCTACGCCATCGAAAGCCATCAGCGCGCCGCGCGCGCCGACGACGCCGGCCATTTCTCCGGCGAGATCGTGCCGGTCAGGCTCGACGCCTGGGCCGAGAAGAACGCCGAGCCGCCCAGGCCCAGCCTCGACCGCGACGAAACCATTCGCCGCGAAACCAGCTTCGAGAAGCTGGGCACGCTCAAGACCAGCTTTCGTCCCGACGGCGGCCGCGTCACCGCCGGCAACGCCTCGCAGATCAGCGATGGCGCCGCCGCGCTGCTGCTCATGAGCGCCGAGAAAGCCAGGGCGCTGGGCCTCAAGCCGCGTGCGCGCATCCGCGCCGTCACCACGGTGGGCTCCGATCCGGTGCTGATGCTCACGGGCCCGATCGCGGCCACGCGCCGGGTGATCGATCGCGCTGGCCTGTCGCTGGGCGACATCGATCTGTTCGAGGTCAACGAAGCCTTCGCGCCGGTGCCGCTGGTGTGGATGCGTGAGCTCGGCGTGAGCCACGAGCGACTCAACGTCAACGGTGGCGCCATCGCGCTGGGCCATCCACTGGGCGCCAGCGGCGCGCGCATCATGACCACGCTGCTCAACGAGATGGAGCGGCGCGGGTCGCGCTACGGCGTGCAGGCGATCTGCTGCGCGGGCGGGCTCGGCACCGCGACGCTCATCGAAAGAATCGGCGCGTGAGTCGCTGCGGCCGCCCCTGGATTCCGCACTCAAACGCAGTCGGCGCCGCAGGCGCACAATAAAGAACGAGGAGAAAAACATGCGCAGCATCAAGCTGGGCCGCACCGACATCGACAGTTCCATCATGGGCTTCGGCTGCATGGGCATGTCGGAGTTCTACGGCGGGCACAACGACGAGGAATCGCTGAAGACGCTGGAGCGCGCCCTGGAACTCGGCGTCACGCATTTCGACACCTCCAACGTCTACGGCCGCGGCCGCAACGAGGAGCTGGTCGGCCGCTTCATCGCGGGCAAGCGCGAGCGCATCATGCTGTCGACCAAGTTCGGCATCGTGCGCGATCCCGACGGCCCGGACGGCAGCACCTACGATCGCGCCATCGACAACTCGCCCGAGTACATGCGCCGCTGCTGCGAGGAATCGCTGAAGCGCCTGGGCACCGATCACATCGACCTGTATCTGGTGCATCGCACCGACCCGCGCGTGCCGATCGAGCAGACCGCGAGCGCACTGGGCGATCTGGTCAAGGCCGGCAAGATCCGCGGCTATGGCCTGTCGGAAGTCACCGCCGAGCAGCTGCGCGCCGCCCACGCCGTGCATCCGGTCGCCGCGCTGCAGTCCGAGTATTCGCTGTGGACGCGCGAGGCCGAGGCCGGGGTGCTGCCGGCCTGCGCCGAACTGGGCATCACCTTCGTCGCCTACAGCCCGCTGGGTCGCGGCTTTCTGACCGGCGCGGTGCAGAAGACCACGTTGGCACAGGATGACTTTCGCCTGACTTCGCCGCGCTTCCAGGGCGAGAACTTCGACCGCAACCAGGCGCTGGTCGATCAGGTCCGCGCCTTCGCCGACGAAAAGCACTGCACGCCGGGACAGATCGCGCTGGCCTGGCTGTTCCATCGCGGCCAGGACATCGTGCCGATTCCGGGCACCAAGCGCATCAAATACCTCGAGGAAAACGTCGGCGCCGTGAACGTCTCGCTGAGCGAGAGCGATCTCGCCACCATCGACCGCATCATGCCGCCCGGCGTCGCGGCGGGCACGCGCTACGACGCCAAGTTCGCCGGTGCGCCGCAGGCGCCGACGCAGGGAGCGCGCGCATGAGCACGAGCCGGGGCTGGACGCTGTGGGACTGGCCGTTCTTCGAGCCAGCGCACAAGCAGCTCGCCGAGCGCGTGATCGCCTGGAACAAGGCCAATCCGGCGCATCACGGCGAGCTCGTAGCCGAAGACTGCCGCGCCATCGTGCGCAGCCTCGGCGACGCCGATCTGCTGCGCTACGTCGTCCCCAAGGAGGGCGCCGGCTTCGACGCGCGCGCGCTGTGCGTGATCCGCGAGGCGCTCACGTACGAGAACGCGCTGGCCGACGCCATGTTCGCCATGCAGGGCATCGGCACCATGGCGCTGCAGACCGCCGGCAGCGTCGAGCAGAAGGCGCGCTACCTGCCGGCCTGCCGCGAAGGCCGCCATGTCGCCGCCTTCGCGCTGACCGAGCCCGAGGCGGGTTCCGACGTCGCCGCGATGGACACCCGCGCGACGCGCGATGGCGACGGCTGGGTGCTCGATGGCGACAAGACGCTGATCTCCAACGCCGGCTTCGCCGATCACTACGTGGTCGTCGCACGCACCGGCGAAGCGCCGGGTTCGCGCGGACTGTCGGCCTTCATCGTCGATCACGGCACGCCGGGCCTGAGCTTCGGCAAGGCCATCGACTTCATCGCGCCGCATCCGGCCGCGCCGGTGAAATTCTCGCGCTGCAAGCTGCCGGCGGGCGCGCTGATCGGCGAACCCGGCCAGGGCTTCAAGGTGGCGATGGCGGCCTTCGACATCTTTCGTCCTTCGGTCGGCGCCGCCGCCGTGGGCCTCGCCCGCCGCGCGCTCGAAGAAACGCTCAAGCGCGTCACCACGCGCAAGCTCTACGGCAAGCCGATGTCGGAGATCCAGAGCGTGCAGATGCAGCTCGCCGACATGCTCACCGACATCGAGACCGCCGCGCTGTCGGTGTATCGCTCGGCCTGGGAACACGATGTGCGCGGCGCGAGACGCTCGCATGCACCGTCGATGGCCAAGCTGGCCGCGGCCGAGGCCGCGGGCCGCGTCGTCGATCGCGCCGTGCAGCTCTGCGGCGGGGCCGGCGTGACGCGCGGCAACCTCGTCGAGCAGCTGTATCGAGAGGCAAGGCCGATGCGCATCTACGAAGGCGCGTCCGAGATCCAGAAGCTCATCATCGGCCGCCAGCTGCTGGCCGACTTCGCCGCGCAGGGCTGATGCGCCACGCCATGCGCGACAGGACGGCCATCGTCGGCGTCGGCTCCACGCCGTACTACAAGCGCGGGCAGTCGGCGCCGCAGACGCTGCACGAGCTGGTCGGCAAGTCGATACTCGCCGCGCTCGACGATGCCGGGCTCGGCGTGGCCGACGTCGACGGCTTCGCCTACTTCGCGGGTGGCTTCGACACCGGCCTGCTCATGGAGACGCTGGGCATTCCCGAAGTGCGCTTCACCGCGAGCCTGACCGGCACCGGCGGCGGATCGGCCGGCGCCGTGGGGCTTGCGGCGGCGGCGATCCTGTCGGGGCAGGCCGAGACCGTGGTCGTGGTCGGCGGCAACCAACAAGGTGCGCAACGCTTCGGCACCATCACCTCCAGCTACGAGGCCACGCCCGACAACGCCTTCTTCGCCGCATCGGGCCTGGTCGGGCCGGGCCACATGTTCGCGCTGCTGGCGCGCCGCCACATGCACCTGTACGGCACCACGCGCGATCATTTCGCCGACGTGGCGCTGACCATGCGCCGGCATGCGCTGGGCAATCCCGAAGCGCTGATGAAGAAGCCGCTCACGCGCGAGGACTACCACGCCGCGCCGCTGCTGGCCGATCCGCACTGCCTGTTCGACTTCTGTCTGGAGAGCGACGGTGCCATCGCCGTCATCGTCACCCGCGCCGAACGCGCGCGCGACCTGCGCCGCAAGCCCGTGCTGGTGCGCGCCTGCACGCAGGGCGCCTCGCGCGACTGGGGCCGCTCGATCTACTGGATGAACATGCCCGACGAAAGCTTCGCCTCGTCGGGCCACGCGCCGGTCGCCAGAAGGCTCTACGAGCAGGCCGACGTGACTCCGGCCGACATCGACGTGGCGCAGATCTACGACCACTTCACCTCGCAGGTGATCATGCAGCTCGAGGACTACGGATTCTGCGCCAAGGGCGAAGGCGGGCCTTTCGTCTCCAGCGGCGCCATCGCGCTCGACGGCTCGATTCCGGTCAACACCGACGGCGGCCAGCTGTCCTGCGGCTACGTCTGGGGCATGACGCACATCCGCGAGGCCGTGGAGCAGATCCGCGGCAGCGCCGTGAACCAGGTGAGCGGTGCCGAACTGGCGCTGGTCACGGGTGGCCCGTCCGTGGTGCCCGTGAGCGGCCTGATCCTGAGCAGCTGACGATGACCGATCTCCTCGCCAAACGCCCGCCACGCGCCTTCTTCACGCTGAGCACCGACGCCTGGACGAAACCCTTCTGGGACGCCGCCGCCGAACATCGCCTGGTGGCGCCGCGCTGCGTCGACTGCGGGCACTTTCGCCTGCCGCCGACGCCGTTCTGCCCGCAGTGCCGCTCGCAGAAGATCGACTGGGTGACCCTGTCGGGACGCGGCACGGTGTACTCGTACACCGTGGTCGCCCGCGCCGTGCTGCCCGACATGGAGGCCAACCTGCCCTACGTTCCCGCGATCGTCGAACTCGAAGGCGCCGGCGGCGCGCGCCTGATCAGCAACGTGGTCGACGTGCCGGTGGAGGCAGTACGCGTCGGCTCGGCCGTGCGCGTGGTCTGGGACGACGAGGGCGGGCCGACGGTGCCGCGCTTCACGCTGGCGGACTAGGGCCTGCGAGCGGTCCGTGCTCGACTACGACGCCGTCCGCCGCCACGTCTTCGCCGAGCGCCGCTGCGCCTACACGCTGCGCGATACCCAGCTCTACGCGCTCGCCGTCGGCATGGGGCTAGCTCCGCGCGACGAAGCGCAGCTGCGCCATCTGCGCGACGAGGCGCCGCTCACGCTGCCGACCATGGCCGCCGCCATCGCCTGGCCCGGCCCCTGGTATGGAACCGAGGGTCTGGGCATCGACGCCGCGCGCATCGTGCACGCCGAGCAGCGCATGCGCTTCTTCGCACCGCTGCCGGCAGCCGCCGCGCTGGATGTGAGCACGCGCATCGCCGCCGTGCACGATCGCGGCGCCGCCCGTGGGGCCCTGGTGGCGCTGGACTGCGAGCTGCGCGACGACACGCGCCGGCTCGCCAGCGGCCGCTCGCTGATCCTGCTGCGCGGCGACGGCGGCTTCGGCGCAGGCGACGGCCGCGGCGACGAATGCCCCACCGTGCAGCCCCCGCTGCCAGGGCGCAGCGCCGACGACGCAATCGAGCTGCCGACGTCGCCGCAGGCCGCCCTGCTCTACCGGCTCTGGGGCGATCGCAACGCGCTGCACTGCGATCCGTCGCGAGCCCGCGACGCGGGCTTCGACGGGCCCATCCTGCATGGGCTGGCCAGCTACGGCATCGCCGGCCACGCGTTGATCCGCCATGCCTGCGGCGGCGAGCCCACGCGCCTGCTCGCACTGGGCCTGCGCCTGAGCGCACCGCTGTATCCGGGCGAGACGCTGCGCTTCGAGTTCTGGCGCGAGTCGGCGCAGCGCCTGCGCTTTCGCGCCCACGCCGGCGCCCGCTGCGTGATCGACCGGGGCGACGCACGGATCGAGGCCTGAGCGGGCTACGGGCACATGCCACAATGGCAGCCCGTCCTTTTCGCCCCGCCGACCGATGTCGATCTGCACGCTCGATGAGCTCGATACACCCGCGCTGCTGCTCGATCGCGCACGACTCGACGCCAACCTCGCACGCATGCGCGAGCAGGCCGCGCGCCTGGGCGTGCGGCTGCGGCCGCACGTCAAGAGCACCAAGTGCATCGAGATCGCACGGCGTGCCTTGCCCGACGGCGGCGGCATCACGGTGTCGACGCTGCTCGAGGCCGAATACTTCTTCGAGCACGGCTATCGCGACCTGTTCTACGCCGTCGGCATCGCGCCACAGAAGCTCGCGCGCGTCGCCGCGCTGATGGCGCGCGGTGCGCGCCTGCTGCTGGCCACCGACCAGGTCGAAGCGGCGCGGCGCATCGAGCAGCGCGGCCGCGAACTGGGCCTGTGCTTCGAGGTGCTGATCGAAATCGACTGCGGCGACGGCCGTTGTGGAGTGGCGCCGCACAGCGACGAATTGCTCGCCGTCGCCGGCGCGCTGAGTGGTGGCGCGCGGCTGGCCGGCGTGTTCACGCACGGCGGGCATTCCTACGACGGCCGCTCGCCCGAAGCGCATGCGGCCGTGGCCGAGCAGGAGCGCCTGGCGGTGGTCACGGCGGCGACGCGCCTGCGCGCGGCCGGCCACGCCTGCGACATCGTCAGCCTGGGCTCGACGCCTTCGGTGCGCCATGCGCGCGATCTCGCCGGCGTCACCGAAGTGCGCGCCGGCGTCTACATGGTGGGCGACCTGTTCCAGTGCGGGGTCGGCTCCTGCGCGCCCGACGATCTGGCCATCAGCGTGCTGGCGACCGTGATCGGCCAGTATCCGCAGCGCGGCGAGATCATCGTCGACGCCGGCGCGCTGGCGCTGAGCAAGGACACCAGCAGCATGCGCTTCGACGACGAGCGCAACCACGGCTACGGCCGCGTGCTGATGGCCGATGGCTCGGCGCCGCCGCAGGCCTTGTACGTCGCCCATGTGTCGCAGGAGCACGGCGTGCTGCGCAGCCGCGACGGCGCGCCGGACTACGCGCGCTATCCGGTCGGCACGCGCCTGCGCATCGAGCCCAATCACGCCTGCATGACGGCCTCGGCCTACGATCGCTACCACGTGCTGGGCGACGACGGCTTCGGCATCGAGGCGCAGTGGCCGCGCATCAGCGGCTGGTAGGCGCCGATTTCAGACTTACCTCCACCCGACGAACTCTCCTCCATGGCACACGTGATCCAGACTCCCGACGCCCCGCAGCCCGCGGGCCACTACAGCCAGGGCCTGCTCGACAACGGCTGGCTGTTCGTCTCCGGCCAGTTGCCCATCGACGCCGCCACCGGCCGCTTCGTGCCCGGCACGATCGAGGAGCAGACGCGGCTCGTGATCGCCAACGTCAAGGCCGTGGTGCAGGCCGCCGGCGGCACGCTCGACGACGTGGTCAAGGTCACGCTGTACTTCTCCGACGTCGCCTTCTGGCCGCAGATCAACGCGATCTACGCGGAGGCCTTCGGCGCCCACAAGCCGGCGCGCTCGGCGGTGCCGACGCCCAAGCTGCACTACGGCGCCGACATCGAGATGGAAGCCATCGCGATCATCCGGCGCTAAAAAGTCGCCGCGCCGCGCACGGACGGCGCAGGGGCCGTGCATGCGCCATGTATGGCCCGTGTTCACGTTATTGCGGTACAAGGGGCGTTCTCCCTGCCCGTTCGAATGAAGACCCTCGCATGATCGTCGACGCGATGCCGCGGATACACCGCATGTCCGTGCACGTCTGGAAGCCGCTGTCCGTGCTGTTCGTGTGGGACGTGATCGTGACGGTCACCTACTACCTGCTGCCGTTCAAGGCACCGGCCCTGCCGCTGACGCTGTTCGGCACCGGACTGGCGCTGTTCCTGGGCTTTCGCGACAACTCGGCCTATCAGCGCTGGTGGGAA
Source organism: Hydrocarboniphaga sp. (assembly GCA_023254435.1). Classification (GTDB taxonomy): domain Bacteria; phylum Pseudomonadota; class Gammaproteobacteria; order Nevskiales; family Nevskiaceae; genus Hydrocarboniphaga. The sequence continues at coordinate 3,055 of JALRLM010000116.1, read as the reverse complement.
GGCCGCGTGCTGTGGGGCACCATGATCAATGCCTCGCGCAATCTCGCGCGCGCGGTGGTCAACTTCCTGCCCGACGAGGACGCCGACGCACGCACCGTCAAGCGCGCCGTGGTGCTCCGCCAGATCGCCTACGTGCATGCGCTGAGACGCCAGATGCGCAAGCAGGAAGTGCAGCCCGACATCGAGAACTTTCTGCCGACCGACGAAGTGCGCATCGCGATGTCGCGCACCAACGTCGCCAACGGCCTGCTATCCGACAACGGCCGCCAGATCGAGACCGCGCATCGTCGTGGCTGGATCGACAGCATCCAGCAGACCTCGCTGGAGCGCGTACTGATCGACATCGCCAATGCGCAGGGCGGCATGGAGCGGATCAAGAACACGCCGCTGCCCAACCAGTACCGGCTGTTCCCGGCGCTGTTCACGCGCCTGTTCTGCGCACTGCTGCCGATCGGCCTCGTGGAGACGCTGGGCTTCGCCACGCCGGTGGGCTCGACGCTGGCGGGGCTGATGTTCCTGGCCATCCTGCAGATCGGCGACGACCTCGTCGACCCGTTCGCCAACACCGTGCACGACCTGCCCTTGTCGGCAATGTGCCGCACCATCGAGATCGACCTGCTGCAGTCCATCGGCGAGCCCGCGCCCGAGCCGCTCAAGCCGGTCAAGGGCGTGCTCTGGTAGGTCGCCGAGCAGGGCGCCCGCTACCATGGCGGGCGCATGGACAACGACCCCGCATCCGATGCCGCGTCCGACGCGGCCGCCAGCCAGGTCTGGCTGCCGCCGGGACCGTGGGCTTCGCTGCTCGACTTCCTCGACCAGCGCTTTCCGCGCGTGGGCCGCGAGCAGTGGCGACAGCGCCTGCACGACGGCAAGCTCAGCGACGACAGCGGCGCCACGCCGGGCGTGGATGCGCCCTATCTCGCCGGACGCACGCTGCGCTACTACCGCGAAGTGCCGGCCGAAGCCGAGATTCCGTTCGAGGCGCAGGTGCTGTATCGCGACGCGCACCTGCTGGTCGCCGACAAGCCGCACTTCCTGCCGACGATGCCGGCCGGCCGCTACGTGCAGCAATGCCTGCTCGCGCGCCTGCGCCGGCAGACCGGGCTCGCCGGGCTGACGCCGCTGCACCGGCTCGACCGCGAAACCGCCGGCCTCGTGCTGTTCTCCGTCGACACCGGCACGCGCGCCGCCTACAGCGCGCTGTTCGCCACGCGGCGCATCGCCAAGACCTACGAGGCGCTGGCGCCGATGCGGCCGGACCTGCCGTTTCCGCTCACGCGCCGTAGTCGCATCGTCAGCGGCACGCCGTTCTTTCGCATGCAGGAAGTCGACGGCGAGCCCAATGCCGAAACGCGCATCGAGCTCATCGAGGTGCGCGATGGACACGGCCACTATCGGCTGCATCCGCTCAGCGGCAAGAAGCATCAGCTGCGCCTGCACATGGCCGCGCTGGGCCTGCCCATCATCGGCGACCGCTGGTACCCGCAACTGCAGGACGAGGCGCCCGACGACTACGCGCAGCCGCTGAAGCTGCTGGCGCGGCGCCTGGCGTTCGACGATCCGCTGTCCGGCGAGCGCCGCGTGTTCGAGAGCCGGCTGAGCCTGTCGTGACGGCTCGCGCGCAACCCCGCGTTGCCGCATCGACGGCGATCTGGATCGTGGCGCTGGCGCAACTGCTGGGCACCTCGCTGTGGTTCAGCGCCAACGGCGCGGCCGAGGATCTGGCGCACGACTGGGGCCTCACGCCGGCCGGCATCGGCCTGCTGACCACGGCCGTGCAACTGGGCTTCATCGTCGGCACCACCATGCTGGCGCTGAGCGCGCTGGCCGACCGCTTTCGCGCTTCGCGCATCTTCGCCGCCAGCGCGGTGCTGGGCGCCGCCTTCAACGCCGGCTTCGCGCTGCTGGCCGATGGCCTGGCCACGGGCATGGCGCTGCGCTTCGCCGTGGGCCTGTCGCTCGCGGGCATCTATCCGCTGGGCATGAAGCTCATCGTCAGCTGGGCACCGCGGCAGGCGCCGGCGGCGCTGGCGCTGCTCGTGGGCATGCTGTGCCTGGGCACGGCCTTGCCGCAGGCGCTGCGCGCGCTCGGCGCGGCCTGGCCGTGGCCGGCGGTGATCGGCGCCTCGTCGCTGCTGGCGCTGCTCGCGGCCGCGGCGATCTACCGGCTCGGCGACGGCCCGCATCTGCCGGCGCCCCGAGCCACAGCGGCGGGCGACGACGCGGGCGTGCTGTCGGTGTTCCGCCTGCCGCGCTATCGCGCCGCGGCCTGCGGCTACTTCGGCCACATGTGGGAGCTGTATGCGTTCTGGACGCTGGTGCCGATGCTGCTCGCGCAACCCGCACTGCAGGCCGTGCGTGTGCTCGACAGCCTGCCGGCGACAGCCTTCTGCGTGATCGCGGCGGGCTTGCCGGGCTGCCTGCTGGGCGGGCGCCTGGCACGGCGCTGGGGCAGCGGCCGCGTCGCCGTGGCCGCGCTGGCGATCTCGGCCGCGTGCTGCCTGCTGTTCGCACTGACGGCCACGACGCTGAGCGCGACCGCGCTGCTGGCCCTGCTGTTGGTCTGGGGCGCGGCCGTGGTGGCCGATTCGCCGCAGTTCTCGGCGCTGTCGGCGCGGGCCTGCCCACCGCAGCGCGTGGGCAGCGCGCTGGCGCTGCAGAACGCCATCGGCTTCGCCATCACGCTGGTGTCGATCACGCTGTCGACACGGCTGATCGGCGACGCCGGCGCCGCGATCGGCTGGCTGCTGCTGGGCGGACCGCTGCTGGGCCTGCTGGCCTGCCGACCGCTGCTGGCTACTGAACCACCAGCAACGTGAACGGGTACACGTAGGCCTGCAGCATCACCAGTCCGCCGACCAGCGCGGCGAGCACGATGGAGTGCACGAACACGTAGCGCAGGATGTCGCCCTCGTGGTTGAACCAGCGCGTGGCCGTGGAGGCGACGACGATGGACTGCGCGTCGATCATCTTGCCCATGACGCCGCCCGAGCTGTTGGCCGCGCCCATGAGGTTGGGCGACAGGTTCAACTGCTCGGCCGCCACTTTCTGCATG
>JALRLM010000087.1 GCA_023254435.1 Hydrocarboniphaga sp. | reverse complement strand
ACTCCTCCCTGACCGGCCGCCTGCCGGACTCCGAGCGGCTCGACGAACGGATGCGCAGCTGGCTGTTCTCGACGCGGCGCTACATCCCGCACGAGCTCCTCCGGCGGATGCGTTTCGCGCTGTGGCTGGCGCGTGCGCACGAACTCGCGCAGGCGCGCGATCACCGCGGCGGCATGCTCGGCCTGCGAGCGCGCATAGCCCAGCGCTTCGCCCAGCCGCGGCGGCGCCTCGGGCAGGTTCTCCTGGTAGCGCTGCGCGATGGACAGGTAATTGAGGATCGCGGCCAGCGGCTGGTTGAGCTCATGCGCCAGCGTGGTCGCCATCTCGCCGACCGACATCGCGCGCGAGGTGAACATGAGCTGTTCTTCCATCGCGCGATGGCGGCGCTGCGATTCGGTGCGCTCGGTCAGGTTGATCGCGGTGACCACGTCGCCGAGCGTGTCGGAGCGCGTCCAGTACAGCGCATAGCTGCGGCCGCTGGCCGGGCAATAGACCTCGTCGCTGGCCTCGGCGACGGCGGACGCGGTGCCGGCGAACGACTCGAAGCGCGAGGAGAAATCGTCGCGATCGGCGACCTCGCCGAACTCGCCGAAGAACGCATCGTTGCGCGCCAGCAGGGCGCCGGCGCCGCCGTCGAAGCGCGCGCAGGGCACGCCGACCGCCCGCAGCAGGGCCGAGGCCTCGCGATCGCCGGCAAGGGTGGAGGCTGGGGTGCGCGCGGTCTTGCCGCTGCGCCCGGGCCGGTTGCGGCTGGCTGTCTGCATCATGGTCTCGTCGTCCTTGACCTCTGCATGGGCGATCCTGCCCGCTCGCGGAGCACCCGAGGGCGCCCGGCTCCCGCAATCAAACTGCAATATCCGGCCGATTCGTTCGAATTGAACGTGATTCAGGAATCGAAGGTAAGCCGTTCAAATTGCGTACAGCTTGTAACTGCGACAACACCTGCCACAGAACTATCTTATGGAAAAGTGTCGGCTTGGTGATGTCGATGCTTGGATCAATGCTAAAAGCAATCAGATCGTGCCTGTCAAGGGCCTTGGGGACGCTACTAAGCTGCTGTTTGCCACTTTGGATACCGCGCGTGTCAGCGCAATCCGACGTGCCGCCGGCCCCTTCGTGGGTGGACCTGCTGTTACCTCTGGTCATGGTGCTGGTGACCGGCGCGGTGGCCTGGTGGCTGGTGCGCCGGCGCGGCGGACTGACGGGTCAGAACGGCCCCGTGAAGCTGGTCCAGGTCTTGCCCGTGGGGCCGCGCGAACGCCTGCTTCTGGTGCGGATCGGCGATCGCCACTGGTTGTGTGGATCGACGCCGGCGCAGATCACGCTGATCTCGGCGGTTAGTGAATTACCCGCCGAAGAAGGTGAGGGAAAACCCAGGTTGTAGAGATTCTGTCTAATTTGAATACCTGCGGATTACCCCAGGACGATTGGGGCTGTTACAAAGAGCATGCTAGGGTGAAATGAATTAATTCATACGTTGTTCATTGCTTTTTGCAGTTTCTGAACAACGATGCCACTGGAAGGCAGTTATGAAAGACCGGAAGAGTCGTCGGGTTGACGTGCATCGGCTGGGGACTGGCGTCCCGCAAGCGCGGCGGGCGCGGGAGGTGGTCAGGGGCGCGGCTTGAAATCCGTCAACGCCATGGGCGCCTGGTCCCGGGTGCCGGGAGCCCTGTCGGCCGTACCCGCGCTGCGCGGCTACAGCGACATCCTGCTGGCCTTCGGAGTGGTGGCGATCATCGCGCTGATGATCCTGCCGCTGCCGGCGCTGCTGATCGACCTGCTGGTCGCGATCAACATCCTGTTCGGCGTCGGCCTGCTGCTGCTCGCGCTCTATATTCCGCGGCCGACGGCGTTCTCGAGCTTCCCGAGCGTGCTGCTGCTGACCACGCTGTTCCGCCTGTCGCTGTCGATCGCGATCACTCGCATGATCCTGCTCGAGGCCGACGCCGGGCACATCATCGACGCCTTCGGCAACGTGGTGGTCGGCGGCAATCTGGTCGTGGGCCTGGTGGTGTTTCTCATCATCACCGTGGTGCAGTTCATCGTCGTGGCCAAGGGCGCCGAGCGCGTCGCCGAAGTGGCTGCGCGCTTCACGCTCGACGCCATGCCGGGCAAGCAGCTGTCCATCGACTCCGACCTGCGCGCGGGCCTCATCGACAAGGACGAGGCGCGTCGTCGCCGTCGCCTGCTCGAGGTCGAAAGCCAGCTGCACGGCAGCCTCGACGGCGCGATGAAGTTCGTCAAAGGCGATGCCATCGCCGGCATCGTCATCATCATCGTCAACATTCTCGGCGGCCTCGCCGTGGGCGTGCTGCAGCGCGACCTGTCGCTGAGCGACGCCATGCACACCTACAGCGTGCTGACCATCGGTGACGGCCTGGTGGCGCAGATTCCCGCGCTGCTGTGCTCGATTTCGGCGGGCCTGGTAGTGACGCGCACGGCCGGCGAGGACAAGGACCAGCATCTGGGCGCGGTGATCGGCGAGCAGATCTCGCAGCATCCGCGCGTCATGCTGATCGCCGGCCTGCTGTCGTTGCTGCTGACGCTGGTGCCGGGTTTTCCGTGGCCGGTGTTTCTTGTCATCGGCCTGCTGCTGCTGGGCGCCTCGCTGTGGCGCGTGCGCGAGCAGGTGGCGCCGCTGCGCCGCCTGCTCAAGCTGCCCGAGCCGGCGCCGGAGTCGATGCCGCAGCGCGCGGGCGCCAAGCCCGTGGTGGCCGAGCCCGAAGAACTCATGCCGCCCGCGCCGATGGCGCTCGAGGTCGATGTCGCCACGCTCGAACGCCTGGGCCGCGATCAGCTCGCGCTCGTGGTGGTAGGCGTGGTGTCGCGGCTGCGCGACCAGTTCGGCGTGCCGGTGCCGGCGCCGACGCTGCGCAGCTGGCGCGATGCGCCCGAAGGCAGCTATCGGCTGGTGGCTTTCGGCATGCGGCTGGCCACGGGCGTGCTCGAAGCGGGCAGCCGCTACGCGCTGTCGGGTGCACTGGCGCGCCCCGCGCAGAGCATGCTCGCGCAGGCCAACGGGCTGGAGCGTGGCGGCGAAGCGGCGCTGTGGCCGCCGCTGGCGGGACGCTGGGAGCCGGCGATTCCGGGCGCCAGCGATGCCAGCTCGCTCGACGAACTCGAACTGCTGTCGCGTCACCTGAGCCTGGCGCTGCGCAAGCAGCTGGGCCTGTTCCTGGGCATTCAGGAGACGTCCAACCTGATCAATCGCTGGACACGCGAATACCCCGATCTGGTCAAGGAGCTGTTGCGCGTGGTGCCGCCGCAGCGGGTCTCCGAAGTGCTCAAGCGCCTCGTGGAAGAAGGCGTGCCGGTGCGCAACCTGCGCGACGTGTTCGAGGCCATCACCGACGCCGGCGCGCGCGAGAAGGACATCGTGCTGCTGACCGAGCAGGTGCGCTCCTCGCTGCGTCGCCAGATCAGCGATCAGTTCGCCGGGCCGGGCCGCACGCTGCATGCGCTGCTGGCGCATCCCGAACTCGAGGACAGCCTGCGCCAGTCGGTGCGCAGCGGCGCGGGCGGCGGACAGATCGCCATCGATCCCGAAGTGTTCCGCCGTGTCGGCCAGGAGCTGCACGACACGCGCGCCCGTCTCGGCGCCGAGTGGGGCTCGGTGGTGCTGCTGTCGTCGATGGACGTGCGCCGCCATCTGCGGCGCCTGATCGAGAACGAATTCTTCGAACTGCCGGTGCTCTCCTTCCAGGAGCTGGTCGGCGACCTACAAGTCATACCCAAGGGACAAATTCATGGTTGATGCGCGCGCAGGGAGTGGTCGTTCACGGCGTCGAAAATGGGCCATCGGTCAGGCCTGCACGGCCTTGTCGGCCGGCTGGCTCGTGGCGCTGGCGACACTGGCCTGTCTGGCCCCGGCTCGCGCGCAGGCTGCCCCGATTCCGTTCTCGCCCGATGCGCTCAGCTACGACCTGCAGGAAGAGCCGCTGGGCAGCTTCCTGGAGCGCCTGTTCCGCGACGAGGGCATCGACGTGAACCTGTCGGCCGGCGTGCGCGGGCAGGGCGGCACGCTCAACGGTCCGCGTCGCGGATCGGCCAGCGAGATCTTCCGTTCGGTGGCCGACTCGTATCGCCTCGGCGCCTACTACGACGGCGGCACCGTGCACGTGTTCCGCCGCGACGAACTGGTGAGCCGCTATTTCGCGATCCAGCCCGACCAGGCGGGCTCGTTTCTGTCCGCGGTGCGTCAGCTCGGGCTGTCGAACGAATACAACGTGGTGCGCGTCAATCACGACACCGGCCTGGTGTCGGTGGCCGGCGCGCCGCAGTACGTCGATCAGGTGGCGCAGATCGGCGCCGCGCTCGGCCAGCGGCAGGAATCGGTCAGCACGGTGTTCCGCTTCTTTCCGCTCAAGTACGCATGGGCCTCGGATCGCAGCTTCGTCGTCGGCAATCGCCAGGTGGTGGTGCCCGGCGTGGCCACGGTGCTGCAGCAGCTGCTCGACGACGGCAGCGGCCGCGGCTCGGGTTACAGCAACTTCCAGGGCCCCAGCGAGGCCGTGCTGCCGGCCACCGCGCAGTCGCTCAACGGCCAGGGCCTGGCGGCGCTGGGCAACAACCTGCGCAGCGACGCCGGCAGCCGTGCCTTCATGACCGACAGCCGTGGCGGCGTGCGCATGGTGCAGGGAGGAGCACCGGCGACTCAGGCGCCGCAGATGATGGCGTTTTCGGCCGGTGGCACCGCGCGCATCGTCGCCGACCCGTATCGCAACGCGGTCATCGTGCGCGACGTGCCCGAGCGCATCGCGCTGTACGAAGATCTGGTGCGCTCACTCGACGTGGAGACCTCGATCATGGAGATCGCGGCCACCATCATCGACGTCGACACCAACAAGCTGCGCCAGCTCGGCGTGGAATGGCGCTACGGCAGCAAGAAATTCGAGGGCGTGCTCGGCGGCGAAGGCTCCAAGGACGATTTCGTCGGCTCGATGCTGTCGGGCAACGTCGCCGCGCTGGGCCAGGTGCCGGGCTTCCAGCTGGGCGCCATCATCGGCGACGAGAACCGCTTCATCGCACGCGTCAACGCGCTGCAGGAAGAAGGCGCGATGCGCGTGGTGTCGCGTCCGCAGGTGGTGACGATCAACGACATCGAAGCCACCATCGAAAGCAGTCGACAGCTCTACGTGCCGGTCAACGGCGCCTTCCAGGTCGATCTGTTCAACGTCTACGCCGGCACCGTGCTGCGCGTGACGCCGCATCTGATCAACGACGAAATGCGCGAGCGCATCCGCCTGCTGGTGACGATCGAGGACGGCGACCTGCGCCTCAACGCCTCCGACGTCAGCAACAACGACATTCCCGAAGTCATCCGCAACGCGGTCAGCACGCAGGCCGTGATCGACGCCGGGCAAAGCCTGCTGCTGGGCGGCCTGATCCGCGACTCGTCGCAGACCACGGTGACCAAGGTGCCGATCCTCGGCGACATTCCGCTGCTGGGCCAGCTGTTCAAGTCGCGCTCGCGCGAAGGCCAGCACACCGAGCGCATGTTCCTGATCTCGCCGCGACTGATCGACCAGGGCCGTCCGCAGATTCCGCCGGTGCCGATTCCCGAGCTGGATTCGCGTACGGGCTCGCCCAATCCGCGGCAGATGCCGCCGCCGCCGACCTTGCCGGCGCTGCCGCCGCCCGACTGGCCGGCGCCCAAGAACCAGGTGCAGATCGAGCCGACCAATATTCCGCCGCCGCAGCCGATGGCACAGCAGCCGCAATTGCAGGCGCCGGCGGCGCCGGCCGGCACGGCGATGCAGGCCGCCCCGCAGTTCGCGCCGGCGCCCGGCGCCACGCCGCAGACCACGGCCTCGGGTCGTCCGTTGGTGGTGCAGCAGTTGCCGCCCATGCCCGCGCCGCCGATGCCGTCCGAACCGGCGCTGGTGTCGCCACCGCCGGCCCAGGCCGCGCC
>JALRLM010000075.1 GCA_023254435.1 Hydrocarboniphaga sp. | reverse complement strand
GGCACTTCGATGGCCACGCCGCACGTCGCTGGTCTCGCGGCGCTGCTGTACGCGGTCAAGCCGACCATCACCCCCGATCAGGTCGAGAGCACGCTCAAGACCACCGCGCGGGCGTTCCCGGGCACCTGTTCGCAGTGCGGCACCGGCATCGTCGATGCGCCGGCCGCGGTGGCGGCGGCGCAGGGCGGCGGCACCGATCCCGAGCCGCCGACGGGTTCGGTCCTGCAGAACGGCGTGCCCGTCACGGGCCTGTCGGGCAGCGCCAGCTCGGAGCTGCGTTACACCATCGTCGTGCCGAGCGGCGCGTCGGGGCTGAGCATCGCCATCAGTGGTGGCAGCGGCGACGCCGATCTGTATGTGAAGTTCGGTTCGGCGCCGACGACCTCGAGCTACGACTGCCGCCCGTACTTGAGCGGCAACACCGAAAGCTGCACCTTCGCGACCCCTTCGGCTGGCACCTATCACGTGCTGGTGCGCGGCTACAGCGCTTACTCGGGCCTGAGCCTGCTGGGCAGCTACAGCACGGGTGGCAGCAGCGGAGGCTCCTGTGCCAGCGGCTACACGGCCTACACGGGCTCTCTGAGTGGAGCCGGTGTGTCGGCCTACGTGCCGGGCAGCTCGGGCTATACGAGCAGCGTGTCGGGCGCGCACAACGGTCGCCTGAGTGGTCCTGGCAGTGCGGATTTCGATCTGTATCTGCAGCGGCGCGTCGGCAGTGGCAGCTGGAGCACGGTGGGCAGCGGCGAGTCGTCCAGCTCGACGGAGTCGATCGACTACAACGGTACGGCGGCCAGCTATCGCTGGCGCGTATACTCGTACAGCGGCTCGGGCAGCTACACGCTCTGCGCCAGAAGGCCCTGAGGCTTCCTCAAGGCTCATCGGCCGCAAACAAAAAGCCCGCGCACCGCGCGGGCTTTTTGTTGTCACATCAAGTGGTTTACTCGACGACCTGGGGGATCGGCACCACCGGATCGACGTCAGCTTCGTAGTCCACGCCGGGGATGTCGAAGCCGAACAGGCGCATGAACTCGTGGCGGTAGGACGGGAAGTCGGTCATCTCGCCGATGGTCTCGGTGGTGATGATGTCCTGATACCTGCCGACTTCGGCCTGCACCGACAGGTCCAGCTCCTTGTAGTCGGTGCGGATGCGGCCCTCGTCGTCGAGGCGCGGCGTGGCACCGTAGAGGTTGTCCTTGTACAGCTCGACGAGCTGCTCGATGCAACCTTCGTGCGTGCCGCGTTCCTTCATGACCTTGAACAGCGTCGACAGATACAGCGGCATCACTGGAATGGCCGAGCTGGCCTGAGTCACCACGGCCTTGAGCACGGCCACGCGAGCGTCGCCACCAGTCTTGGCCAGATGCTCGCGAATGCCGAGCACCTTCTTGTCGAGATCCTTCTTGGCGGCGCCGATGGTGCCGTTCCAGTAGATGTCCTGCGTGATTTTTTCGCCGACGTAGGTGAAGGCCGTGGTCTTGGCGCCCGGCGCCAGCACGCCGGCCTCGGCCAGCGCATCGATCCACATCTGCCAGTCTTCACCGCCCATGACAGCGACGGTGTGGTCGATGTCGTCCTGGGTGGCCGGCTCGAGGCTCACGTCCTTGATGATGACCTTGTCGGTGTCCAGCGCGCGCTGGGTCAGCGGCTTGCCGATGGGCTTGAGCGTGGAGTTGAAGATCTCGCCGGTCTTGGGATGCTTGCGGCGCGGAGCGGCCAGGCTGTAGATCACCAGATCGACCTGACCCAGGTCCTGCTTGATGACCTCGATGGTTTTCTGCTTGATCTCGTCGGAGTAGGCATCGCCGTTGATGCTCTTGGCGTACAGACCCTTGGCCTCGGCCGCCTTGTGGAAAGCGGCGGCGTTGTACCAGCCGGCGGTGCCGACGCGCGTGGCTTCGCCGGCGCGCTCGAAGAACAGGCCCAGCGTCGCCGCGCCGTAGCCGAAGGCCGCGGTCAGGCGTGCCGCCAGGCCGTAGCCCGTGGAAGCGCCGATCACGAGCACCTTCCTGGGGCCGTTCTCGTAAGGTCCGTGCGACTGCACGTAGTCGATCTGCTCGCGCACGTTGGCTTCGCAGCCGACGGGATGAGCCGAAACACACATGAAGCCGCGGATCTTGGGTTTGATGATCATCGGGATGGACGAATGGGTGAGATAAGGATCGTTGCCATCATACGGCGTGGGCGCGTTCGGCCCAATACGTTCGGCTTCGATCTAGCACGTTGCGTTCCGCCGCGGGCGATCGCCGCGGCGGAACAGGCGTTCATCCGGCAGGCCGTCGCGCGGCCGCTTGCGGCTAGCTGAAGAACAGCGGGTAGTTCGGGTAGGTGAACGGCGGCACGTTCTTGGCCCCGAAGTTCAGCAGCATCACGCGCTGCCTGATCTTGGCCTCCAGCTCGGGATCGCCGAGTTCGGACGACGTGATCTCGCAGGCCGTCACCGCGCCGCTCGGCGCGATGGTCAGGCTCAGGATCACCTTGCCCTTGAGTTCCGGGTTGTCGCGCAGCGCGCGCGTGTACAGCGAATAGAACGCCGCCTTGTTGCGGTCGAAGGTCAGCTGCAGCTCTTCGGCCGTGCGTGCCGCCAGCGCCTTGTCGCCGCTCTGTCCCGCCTTGCTGCGGTCCGGGCCGGCGCCGATGGGGCTTTCCACCGTCGTCGTGCGGCGCGTGCCCAGGCCCGCGCCCGACTGCGCGCGGCGGGTTTCGCCGGTGCCCGAGCCCGAAATGCCGCCCGAGCTGGCGGCGGCCGAACTGGCGATGGCGCCACCACCGACGGCACCGCCGCTGGCGCCGGTGCCGGCCCTTGCCGTGACCACGTCCGACGACAGCGGACGCGCACTGTCGAGGCCCGACAGCGAATTGTCGCGCAGGGCCTTGAGCTGATCGGCCATCGCCATCACGCCGGTCTGGGCGGCCTTCTCACGCGCGCTTTCGACCTGCTGCTCGCGGGTCGGCTCGGCTTTCTGCACCGGCTCGGACTTGGGCTTGGCGGGCTCGGGCTTGGCAACTTCCTGCGGCTTGGGTTCTTCGGCCGGCTCGGGCGAGTTGTCCTCGGAGGGCTTGGGCTCCTCGACCGCGTCGGCGATCTGGGCGTCGGGCAGCAGGCTCACGTAGCGACGATCCAGCGTATCGCCACCGCCGCGCTGCAGGCCGGCCAGCTTCAGGAACGGAATCAGGATCGCCAGCGCCATGAACAGCGCGACGATGATCGAGGACAGGCGACGGAACTTGCGATCGGTGTCGTCGACGATGCCCCAGGATTCGACGCCCAGGGGCTTGTTCAAGGTGGCGGCGGTCATGGACGGCCTCCTGTTGTGGCGGCGGACGGCATCGTGGCCGTGACGCAATGAATGGAAAGCGGACGACGAGTCCCGCCCGCCGGCGAGCGCGTGAGCATCGACACGGTGGGCGGGACGAACCTCACAGGCTGCTGCCCTTTTTCTCGACGACGGCGAGGGAGATGCGGGCGAATCGGGCCTCGGTGCAGGTGGCCATGACTTTCTTCAGCAGGTGATAGGGGATGGACTTGTCGGCGACGATGTTGACCTC
>JALRLM010000566.1 GCA_023254435.1 Hydrocarboniphaga sp. | reverse complement strand
TGATTCAGCAGAATCCCGAACGGGCGCGCCAGCTGGGCGACCAGGCCCTGGCCGATCTCGATCGCGTGCGCGCCCTGTACAACCCGCGCCTGCGTCCCGCGCTGGCCGAGCGGCGCCGGCAGCTGCCGACCGGCCCCTGATTCCACCCGTCCCTGATTCCACCGGCACCCGACCCCAGGCGCGCCGGCCCGGGCGACTCCTGCTTCCGGCGCCAACCGCCCCACCGACGGCGCCTGATTGACGCACTCTATTTCTTTTCCGATCAGTTACTTGTGAAATTTCTGCAATCCGGCTTGCCGGATCGCCGTCGCCACTCCGTCCATCAAGCGAGACCCGGCGTACCGGGGGGTGCAAAGGGTCTCGCAACCACGGACAGGAGGCGTTATGGGAGCTGTTTTCCACTCACCGGAATCTCGTGCTGCAGAGGCGTTCGACGCCCTGCGCTCGTCGCTGCGGCTGTCTCGAGGGCTTCAGCAGCTGGCGATCGCGCAGAGCATCGATGCCGTGCGCGAGATCGTGAGTGCGACTTCTGTGGCCCTGGCGGACGGCGACGGTTGCGTCGTCGTGATCGCCGAGCCGCAGGGGACGTCCCTGTCCGTGGCGGGGGGCGGTCGGCGTCCCGCCGACGCCGCCGCGCGCATGCAGTCGCTGCACGGCTGGGTCACCCACCCCGCTCCATCCATCGAACTCGACCGCAGCGGCGGCGACGACGTGCCCTATACCGACTGGCCGCAGACGCGCAGCATCGTCACGCTGCCGATCCGCTCCACACGCATGCTCGGCAGCATCGGCCTGTACTGGAAGCAGCAGCACGAGCTGCCGGCCGCGGCCTTCGCGCTGCTGCAAGGCCTGGCCGACGCCGCCGCGCCGGTCATCGAAAAGCTGCTGCTGCAACAGGAACTCGAGCAGCGCGTGCGCGAACGCACGGCCGAACTCGAAGCCGCGCACGCCGAAGTGCGCAAGCTCGCCATCACCGACGACTTGAGCGGCGTACTGAACCGTCGCGGCTTTCTGCTGCTGGCGCAGCAGGAGCTCAAGTCGATCCGCCGCGGCAACGCCGGCGGCATGCTGCTGTACTTCGACCTCGACGGACTCAAGCAGCTCAACGACCGCCACGGTCACGAACTGGGCGACCGCTCGATCGCCGAGTTCGCCGCCGTGTTGCGCGGCGTGTTCCGCGAAAGCGACGTGATCGGACGCCTGGGCGGCGATGAATTCTGCGTGCTGGCGATCGATCACAAGGGCCGCTCGGTCTCGGTGCCCGCGCGACTGCAGGCCGCGCTCGACGCCGCCAACGCGAGTCCCGGACGCCTCTACGAACTGCGCGCCAGCTGGGGCTGGACCCCGATCGCCCCCGGCCACGACACCGACCTCGAAACCCTGCTCGCCACGGCCGATGCGGCGATGTACGCCGACAAGCGCAGCCGTCGCGAGCGGCTGGCGACGCCGGATTCCGCAGTCGTCTGAACGCGCCCACGCAGGGCGGGGCGAGACGCGCCCTGCGTGGGCGCGTTCATCATGAAACTCCGGTGGCTGAGGCCTGCGACCAGGCTGGCGTACCCATCGCTCGTACTGTCCGTCGTCGTGAGCTCACGGCGCATTGTTGGCGTTTGACGGCTCCGCCATCGCCAGCCGATGCCCACTCACGTTGTCGCCCGCATCGGGCGGCAGCCTGCGGAAGCTGATCGTCGACAGCCCCGCGACGACGGCCACGATGACGAAGGCCACGGTGAAGTCCAGAACGTCGACGTCGACGTGCCCGCGCAGCGCCAGGCTGATGTTGAGCGCCTGCGCGGCCACGCCCACGCCGATGCTCAGCGCCAGCTGTTGCGCCGTGGCCGAAAAGCTCGTGGCCTGGCTCATGCCGTGTTCGTCCACGTCGGCGAAGGCCATGGCGTTGATGCAGGTGAACTGCAGCGAACGCAGAAAACCCGCGATCAGCAGCACGCCGATCATCAGCACATACGGCATCTGCGGACGAAACAGCCCGCACAGCAGCAGCGCGCCGCTGCAGACCAGGCTGTTGACGACCAGCAGCGGCCGAAAGCCATAGCGACGCGCGATGCGCTGCGCCAGGGTCTTCATGAGCAGCGCGCCGACGGCGCTCGCGAACGTGATGAGGCCTGAGCGCAGGGCAGAGAGGCCGAAGCCCAGCTGCAGCATCATCGGCATCAGCAGCGAAAACGCGCCGACGCCGATGCGAAACAGCGAGCCGCCGACGATCGAGGCGCGAAACGTCGGCAGGCTCAGCAGCGACAGCCGCAGGATCGGCGCCGCCTCGTGCCGGGCATGCAGGGCGTACAGCGTCAGCAACACGCAACCGCCGATCAGCGCAGCGGGCGGCATCCAGTCGGGCAGCACGTGCTTGCCGACGCTTTCGAAGCCCAGGATCAGGCCTGCCAGGCCGGCCCCCAGCAGCATCCAGCCGGCGAGGTCCAGCGGCGGCTGATCGGTTTCGCGCACGTTGGCGACATGGCGATTCACCAGCCACCAGCCCAGCATGCCGATCGGCACGTTGATCAGGAAGATCCAGCGCCACGATGCGTAGGTGACGATGAGCCCGCCCACGGGCGGCCCCAGGATCGGCGCCAGCAGCGCGGGCACGGTGACGAAGGTCATGGCGCCCACCAGCTCGCTCTTGGGCACCGAGCGCAGCAGCACCAGCCGCCCCACCGGCACCATCATCGCGCCGCCGAGCCCTTGCAGCATGCGCGCGGCGACGAGCTGGCCGATGCTCTGCGAGACCGCGCAGCCGATGGAGCCGATGACGAAGATGGCGATGGCATTGCGAAACACGCTGCGCGCGCCGTAGCGGTCGGCCATCCAGCCCGACAGCGGAATGAAGATCGCCAGGCTCAGCAGGTACGAGGTGATCGCCATCGACAGGTGCAGGGGATCTTCCTGCAGCGAGCGTGCGATCGACGGCAGCGCGGTGGCGATGATGGTGGAGTCGAGGTTCTCCATGAACAGCGCGCAGGCGACGATCAGCGGAATGGTGCGGGACATCGCCGGCCGCGTGGACAACGTGTCGTTCATCGGGCTGCGCGCTCAGGCATAAATCATCTTGCGCGTCATGCCGCCATCGACCACGTAGTGCGCGCCGGTGATGAAGCCGGCCTCGTCGGACGCCAGGAAGCGCACCAGCGCGGCGATGTCCTGCGGCCCGCCGACGCGGCCGGCCGCGTGCTGCGCGTGATCGGCCTTCGACAGCTGCGGCTCGCCACGCCGGTCCGAGCGCTGCCAGAGGCTGGTATCGATCCAGCCTGGGCTCACGCAATTGACGCGCACGGGCCCCAGGCTCATCGCCAGCGCGTGCGACAGCGCCACCAGGGCGCCCTTGCTCGCGGCGTAGGCTTCGGTGTCGGGCTCGGACTGCAGCGCGCGGCTCGATGCGATCAGCGTCATCGAAGCGCCCGGCGTCTGCGCCAGATGCGGCGCCGCGTACCTGGCCAGCAGAAACGCCGATGTCAGGTTCACCGAGAGCACGCGGTTCCACTCGTCCAGCGTCAGTTCGTGCACGGGCTTGCGAATCATGATGCCGGCGTTGGACACCACGCTGCGCAAGGGGCCCATGGCGACAGCCTGTTTCACCGCCTCGACGATGACGGCCTCGTCGGCGACGTCGCCTTGCACGAAACGCGCGCGCTCACCAAAACGCTGCTGAGCTTCGCACCCGGCCATGCCATCGCTGTCCACGATCAGCAGCTGCATTCCGGCCTCGATGAAGGCCTGTCCGCAAGCCAGGCCGATCCCCTGGGCGCCGGCGGTGACGATGGCCACGGCTGCACTCATTCCCTGCTCCATTGATGGCGCCGATGCGCGCGGGCGACAGCGTAAACTGATCGCATGAACTGCCGCTCACACTGCGCCGCCTGCTGCATCGCGCCGTCGATCAACTCGCCGATTCCGGGCATGCCGCAAGGCAAGCCGGCCGGCGTGCCCTGCGTGCAGCTGGACGAACAGCTGCGCTGCAAGCTGTTCGGCGACCCGCGGCGTCCGGCGTTCTGCGGCAGCCTGCGACCCGAGGCCGAAATGTGCGGCAGCGAGCGCGAACAGGCGCTGACTTTCCTGACCCGGCTCGAACGGGTGACCGCGCCGACGGCCTGACCGGCCTGCCGCTGACGGCGCTCCAGTAAAGTCGACTATCACCGACATCTTCTTTCCGGAGACCCTGGTTAGGGAAAAAGTCGGCAATTTGCGACTTTTGCCACGCGCGGGCATCATCGGAAGCATGAAGTCGGATAAAACCAACTTTCGATCCACCGCACGCCGCCACGCCCAGCGCGGCGACGACGCCGACCTGCTCGCGCTGGCCGAGGCCATTCGCGCCGCACGCGCCGACGCCGCGCTGACCCAGGCCCAGCTGGCACTGGTGTCCGGCGTCGGTCGCGACACCGTCATCGCGCTCGAAAACGCCCGCCCGGGCGTGTCGCTGGGCCATGCCCTGCGCGTCATGAAGGGCCTGGGACTCACCATCGCCCCAGCGCAGGTGCGGCGCTGATGCTGGCCGTGGTCCACGCTCGTGGGCGCGTGGGCCAGCTGCAGGTGCTGCGCGAAGGGCTCGGCTTCACCTACGACCCGCGATGGCGGGCAGCGAACGACAGCTTCGCGCTGTCGCCGCGCCTGGCGCTGCGGGAAGCGCCGTGGGTGGGCGACGAGGTGGCGGTGTTCTTCGCCAATCTGCTGCCCGAAGGCGCGCTGCTGCAGACCCTGCTGAGGTTGCAGCGCCTGCCAGCCGGCAACCTGTATCGCCAGCTTGAAGCTTTCGGCCGCGAATCGGCCGGGGCCTTCGCCATCGTGCCGCTGGCACAGGCCGAGGCGCCGCCCCCGGCGCCGAGCTGGAAGCGCTACGCGCAAGACGAACTGCGGCACGATCTGGCGCGGCTGCGCGACCAGGTGCCGCTACTCGCGCAGCACCGCAGCCTGCGCCTGTCGCTGGCCGGTGCGCAGAACAAGATCCCGGTGCGTTATCACGACGGCGAGCTGTGGCTGCCGCAAGGCGATGCGCCGTCCACGCATATTCTCAAGCCGGCCTTGCAGCCCGAGCGCCTGTTTCCGCATGCGGTCGCAAACGAAGCCTTCTGCCTGCGCCTGGCCGCCGCCGTCGGCCTGCCGACGCCTGCGGTGACGCTGCTGACCGATCCCGAGCCGCTGCTGCTGGTGGAGCGCTACGACCGTATCGTCAAGGGCGATCGCGTCGAGCGCCTGCATCAGCTCGATGCCTGCCAGCTGTCGGGCGTGCTGCCGGCCGACAAGTACGACGCGGACGGCGGGCCGGGTGTTCGTGCCTGCTTCGACATGCTCGATGCGCACAGCGCGGTGCCGGCGGTCGATCGCCTG
>JALRLM010000532.1 GCA_023254435.1 Hydrocarboniphaga sp. | reverse complement strand
GTGAAGTCCTCGATGCCCTCGCGGCGCAGGGCCACGCCCATGCCGATGCCCGAAAATCCCGCGCCGATGATCAGCGCGCCGAGTACCCGCGCCTCGTGACTGCTGCCGCTGGCGTCCGCCATGTCGTTCTCCTCCGCGCCTCGGGGTTCCGGGCGCTGTCCGTTGTGTCGGCATGGTGCGCCTGCAAGCCGACGGTCGGCCATGTCGGGGCGGGACAAGTTCTTTATATTTTAGGCCAAACCATGGCCTGAAGATTCAAATGCTGTTCTGGGATTTCAAGCGCAGCGCTGCCAGTGTCGAGCTGCTCGTCGCCTACGGCCGGCAAAAAGGCCTGTCGACCACCGCGCTGCTGCGCGGCAGCGGCATTTCGCGCGCGCAGCTGACCGACCCCAATGTCGAGCTGGCGGCCGTGCGCGAGCTCAGGGTCATCGCCAACTTCCTGCGCCTGGCTGGCGCACCGCACCTGGGGCTCGACTTCGGCCAGCGCTATCGCTTCACCACCTACGGTCTGTGGGGCTACGGCCTCATCAGCAGCGCCACCGTCGGCGAGGCCCTGGACATGGCGCTGCGCTACCTGCCGTTGAGCTTCCTGTTCACCCAGGTGCACTACCGCCATGACCGCGAGCTGGCGACGCTGAGCTTCGACGAGCCCGACTTCAGTGACGAACTGCGCCAGTTCGTGGTGGAGCGCGACATGGCCGCCGCGGCCGCGCTGATCCGCGACCTGGCCGGTGACGACTTCGCGTTGACGCGCCTGCGCCTGCGCTCGCCCGATGCCGTGCACAGGCCGCGCCCGGCGCCACTGAGGGTGTTCGGTGCGGAGCCGGTGTTCGGCGCGCCGCGCAACGAGATCGCCGTCGACGCCGCCCTGCTTGCGCGGCCGCTGCCGGGCGCCAATCCGATCACCGCGGCGATGTGCGAACAGCTCTGCGCCGAGCTCGTGCGGCGCCGCACCGCGCAGTCGAGCACCAGCCACGTGGTGAGCCAGTACCTGGCCGTGCCGGGCATCCGCCTGCCCGACCTGGCGCAGATGGCGCGCCATCTCAACACCAGCGAACGCACGCTCAAGCGCCGCCTGCAGGCCGAGGGCACCTCGTTTCGCCTGCTGCTCGAAAGCCGTCGTCGCGGCCTGGCGCTGGAGCTGCTGCGCGAGCGCGAGCTGAGCCTGTCGGCGATCGCCGAGCGGCTGGGCTACGCCGACCTGTCGAGCTTCTCTCAGGCGCACAAGCGCTGGCACGGCGTGTCGCCCAGGACCCTGCGCTGAGCCGGGCATCGCCGCGTATTGGAGGTCTTGCCGATCATTTCGGCGGTGGTGTTTGGCTGGCCCGCTAGGCATGCTGCGCGCCATGAATCTCTACATCGCGCGCCACGGCCAGACCGACTGGAACATCGACGATCGCTTTCAGGGCAGCAACGACATTCCGCTCAACGCGGTGGGCCGCGAGCAGGCGCTGGCGCTGGCCGCCAGCGTGCCGCGCGACATCGAGCAGATGGTGGTCTCCACGCAGCTGCGTGCACGCCAGACCGCTGAACCCGTGATCGCGGCGCTGGGCGTTCCGGTGGTGTATCGCGATGCCTTTCGCGAGCGCGGCTTCGGCGTCTGGGAAGGCCACACGCACGCCCAAGTGCGCGCCTTCGATGCCGAGCTGTACGACGGCGGCGGGCTGTTCTCGTTCGACCGGGCGCCGCAGCAGGCCGAGACCATGCCCGAGTTCGTGCGCCGCACCGGCGACGGCCTGCGCGCCATCGCGCGCGACTACGCGGGCAAGACCGTGCTGGTGATCGCGCATGGCTTCGTCATCCGCACGCTGCGCTATCAGCTCGAAGGCCTGTTGCCGGCCGAATTTCGCATGATCCCCAAGCCCATCAACGGCGAGCTGCTGCACTTCGCGCCCGAAGCCGTCGAGCGCTGGCTGCGCAAGCCGGCATGAGCGAGTCCGAAGCCGACGACGCCCTGCCGCAGCGGCTGCGCACGCCGGTCTGGCGCATGCTGGGTTTCACGCGCAGCGTTCCGGGCACGCTGGAGCTGTCGCGCCAGCGCCTGCGCTACTACGAGCAGGGCCGCTGCATGTTCGACCGTCCGCTGGACGAGATCGTGAAGGTGCGCATGCCTTGGTACTGGTTCGGCGGCGGCATCCGCTTTCGCGCCGGCACCATGCGCTATCGTTTTTCGTTCGTCGAACCCCAGCGGGCCGATCACGTCGCCGAAGGCCGGCGCAACGGCGCGCTGTGGAAGCGCGTGCTGATGCGCTGAACGCGGGCGTTTTCAGGCTGCGGCCAGCGCGGTCTGCTGCACTGGCGCGGCTGCTCCAGCGCCCGCTGTCCGGCGCTCGGATTCACGACAAGGAGGTCGCCATGCTGTCCCGTCGCCGTTTCGTGCAAGCTGCCCTGAGCTCCGGCTGCGTCAGCGCCGCCGGCCTGCTGTCGCTGCCCACCGTCGCCGCGTCGGCGCCGATGACG
>JALRLM010000529.1 GCA_023254435.1 Hydrocarboniphaga sp. | reverse complement strand
GACCAAACGGCCTTGGACCTTGACTTGGTCTTGGCGTAACATGCGCGTTTCATAGGCGGGGTTCGCCGCCTCGAGCGCGGTGTTGATCGCGATCAGGCCCAGGCGGCGGATGACTTCGGGATGGTTGGAGATTTCCTGCGGACGCAGGATCAGGCGGCTCTTGTACTGCTCCAGGCGGCCCAGCACTTCCATCTTGGCCTGCGACAGCGTGATCGACGAGCCCGAGGCGAAGGAGAGCTTGCCCGAATCGAACAGGTCGAAGGTGCTGTCCTGCAGCACTTCGGAGTACATGCTCAGGTTGTTGAAGCGGCTGTCGATGAAGCCGTGCATCACCGCGTTGGCGATGGAGCCGATGCCGGCCTGCAGCGGCGCCAGGTTCAGGCCCATGCGGCCCTTCTGCACTTCGTAGCCGAGGAACTCGGTCAAATGGCCGGCGATGGCGGCCGTGCCTTCGTCCGGATCGGTGACGTTGGCGCAGGAGTCCGGGCGATCGGTGATGACGATGGCGGCGATGCGCGAGATGTCCACCGGAATGAACGGCAGGCCCGCGCGCGACTGCGGCGAGGTGACTGGAATCGGCTCGCGATACGGACGGCGCGTCGGAATGTAGATGTCGTGCAGGCCTTCGAGCGCGGCGCTGTGGCCGATGTTGAGCTCGACGATGATCTTCTCGGCCAGCATCGCAAAGGTGGCGGAATTGCCCACCGAGGTGGTCGGCACGATCTCGCCGTTCTCCTTGATCGCCACGGCTTCGACGATGGCGACGTCGATCGGGCCCATCTGCTTGGAGCGCAGCATCTCGACCGTCTCGGACAGATGCTGGTCGACGAACATCACCGTGCCGTTGTTGATGAGCTTGCGCAGGCCCGCGTCGGCCTGGAACGGCATGCGGCGCTTGATGACGCCGGCTTCACCGAGCGTCTTGTCGAGGTCGTTGCCCAGCGAGGCGCCGGTGATCAGCGTGATGCCGACCGGCTCGTGGCGCGCCTTTTCGGCCAGCGCCATCGGCACGGCCTTGGCTTCGCCCGCGCGCGTGAAGCCGCTCATGCCCACGATCATGCCGTCCTTGATCAGCTGGGCCGCGCTCTCGGCGGACACCACTTTGGACCAGAGCGAAGGGTTCTTGATGCGATCGCGGTACACGGGCAACTCCCGGCTATTTCGAAAGCGGGAATGTTCGGTGCGCCGGCCGCGTGCGGATAGGCGACTTTGGTCTATGCGACCATCGTCGCGTCTTGTTCCGGTGTTTCGTATTTTGGATGCTGCGGCTTGCGCGTGGCGGCGCGAATGCCGAGCATGCATCGAGACTTGCGACGCATGCGGATCGCCACGTCGGATACCTCGCAGGAACGCGCCAACGCGCCTTTCGATCAGGGACGATGCTCATGCCGCCTGTCTTCTCACCCTCGTCGCGACGTCGCCTGCTGCTGGCGTTGCTGGGCCTGCCGCTGGCCATGCCGCGCGCCGCGACGGCGGCCGGCTTCGTCTATCGCCCCATCGGCCTGCGGCTGTATCAGTCCGACGAGGTTCTGCGCGATCGCGTTCCGGGCGGACCGTCGCGACTCGGCAGCTACGTGCATGAGATCTCGCATGCGCTGCGCGAAGCGCTCACGGCCGAAACTGCAGGCGCGGGCTTTTCGGGTGCGCTGGTGGTGATGCTGCGGCCCGGGGCGCAGGCGCGGCACTGGCTGGTGGCGCCGACGCCGCTGGCGACCGTCGAGCAGCGCGTGCGTCAGGCCCTGTCGAGCCGGCCCTCGCCGCCCGTGCAGAACGGCGCGCTGGCGTTCGCCGTGCGTTTCGATGCCTGGGGCGGCGGTGCGGCGCCTGCGCTCGCGGATGGCGAATTGCCGACGCCGGAGGAGTGGAAAGCCGCGCTCGGCGGCCCTGCGCGGTATCCGATGCAGGACGCCGACCTGGTCAAGGTCTGGCCACCGGATCGGCATATCGCCGCGCCGGCAGGCGGTCGGTGATCGACCATCCAGAACGACGGGTCGCGCCCCTGCCTCGCCGAAGCGGGGCGCTGCCCGCCGCAGGCGGACCTCAGCGTCCGAACTGCCCGCTCTGGTAATCCGCCAGGGCCTGCTCGATCTCTTCGCGCGTGTTCATGACAAAGGGACCGTACTGCACCACGGGCTCGCGCAGCGGCTTGCCGGCGATCAGCAGCAGCCGCGCACCGGATTCGCCTGCGCGCAGCACCAGGGTTTCGCCATCCGACAGCAGCGCCGCGCCGCGTAGTGCGATGGCCCGGCCGTCGACGCTGGCCCCACCCTCGTACAGGTAGACGAAGGCGTTGTGGCCCGCAGGCACCGGCACGCGCGCTTCGGCGCCAGCCGGCAGGTGCAGGTCGTAGTACTGCGGATCGGTGCTGCCGCCCGACACCGCACCCGTGGTCACGCCCGAGTCCTGTACCAGCCGACCCGCGATCACGCGCGCCTGGCCGCCGCCGTCCAGCGCCACGAAGGGCATCTGCGCGGCCGGAATGTCGCGGTAGCTGGCCGGCTTCATTTTTTCGGCCGCCGGCAGGTTGAGCCAGAGCTGGAAGCCGCGCATGCGGCCTTCGGTCTGCTGCGGCATCTCCGAGTGAATGATGCCGCGCGCCGCCGTCATCCACTGCACGTCGCCGGGCGCAAGATCGCCGGTGTTGCCGAAGTTGTCCTTGTGCTGCATGTGGCCGTCGAGCATGTAGGTGACGGTCTCGAAGCCGCGATGCGGATGCGCCGGAAAACCGGCCAGATAATCGCTGGGCTGGTCGGTGTAGAACTCGTCCAGCATCAGAAAAGGGTCGACTCGCAAGCCCGGTGCCGCGCCGATGGAGCGCGACAGCTTGACGCCCGCGCCGTCCGAGGTCGGCTGGCCGGGAATGACCTGCCTGAGACTGCGGTTGACGACGGTCGTGGTGCTCATGGCGATGCTCCTGTTGTGCGTGAACAAGCTATCAATGATGGCCCGCGCTCCTCGCGGAGGAAACGCTTCGCGAGCCGTCGGCCGTCATCCCCGCTGACGCGGGAATGACAGCCCATACCGCGCTTATGCCGCCAGACGGTCGATGGCTTCGCCCGCCGTCTCCAGCGCCTTGGCCTTCTGCTCGGCGCTGATGTTGAGACCTTCGGCATAGACGAACTCGATGTCGCGAATGCCGATGAAGTTGAAGAAGCTGGTGACGAAACCGGTCTGCGTGTCGGCCGGCAGGCCCTGGTAGATGCCGCCGCGAGCGGCCATCACGTAAAGCTTGCGGTCGCCGATCAGGCCCTCGGGGCCGTTGGCGGTGTAGCGGAAGGTCACGCCGGCGCGCGCCACGTGGTCGATGTAGGCCTTGAACACCGAGGGCACGCCGAAGTTGTACATCGGCAGGCCCAGCACGATGACGTCGGCCGACTGGATCTCGGCGATCAGCTCGTCGGATTCGGCCACCACGGCGTTCTGCTCGGCCGTGCGCTTCTCGGCCGGCGTGAACAGCGCGCCGGCGCGGGCACCGTCCAGATGCGGAATCGGGCTGCGCGACAGGTCGCGCACGACGACGCGGCCTTCGGGGTGCTTCTTGCGCCATTCGCTGACGAAGCGCTCGGACAGCGCGCTGGAATTGCCGCTCTCGGCGAACAGGCTGGTGTTGATCTGCAGCAGGGTCGGCGTGGTCTTGCTCATGGCGTCGTCCTCAAAGAAAGAAGTGAAGGTGACGCCTATTTAAATATTGCTCCGTTCGATAAAAAAGCAAAATATTTCGGCCGATCCTTTCGAATTATTCGATATGACTCCCAAGATCTCGCTGGAACAGTGGCGTGCCCTGGTCACCGTGGTGGAGGCCGGCGGCTATGCCCAGGCCGCCGAGGCGCTGCACAAGACCCAGTCCAGCGTCAGCTACCTGGTCGGCAAGCTCGAGAGCCTGCTCGAGCTCAAGGTGTTCGAGATCGAAGGCCGCAAGGCTCGGCTCACGGCCAACGGCCAGGTGCTGTACCGGCGCGCCAAGGCGCTGCTGGAGGAATCCGAGCGGCTGGAGTCCGCCGCCGGCACGCTGGCGGCCGGCTGGGAGCCGGAGCTGCGCCTGGCCGTGGAGATCGTGTTCCCGACCTGGATGCTGCTCAACGCCTTCGCGCGCTTCAGCGAGCAGGCGCCGCAGACGCGGCTGCAGCTCTACGAAACCGTGCTGGGCGGCACCGACGAGGCCTTGCTGCAGCATCGCGTGCACCTGGCCATCAACGGCCACATTCCGCAGGGCTTCACGGGCACCACACTGCTGAGCATGCCGGCGCTGGCCGTCGCCAGCCCGCAGCATCCGCTGCACCAGCTCGGTCGCGAACTGGGCTACGACGACCTGCGCCAGCACCGCCAGATCGTGATCCGCGATACCGCGCAGCAGTCGCCGCGCGACTCCGGCGGCTGGATGCGCGCCGAGCAGCGCTGGACCGTCAGCAACAAGGCCACGGCCATCACCGCCGTGTGCAGGGGCCTGGGCTTCGCCTGGTACCCGCAGGACATGATCCGCGCCGAACTGCTCAGCGGCGCGCTCAAGCCGCTGCCGATCCGCGAAGGCGCCGATCGCCAGGTGCCGCTGTTCCTGATCGTCACCGATGGCGACGCCGCCGGACCCGGCACGCAGCTGATGGCGCAGATTCTCCGCGAGGAGGTCAGCGAGCAGTGCCGGCGCGCCGGGCACGGCTGACGACGGCCGTGCTTTCCCGTTTGCCGGGGCCGGTAACAGCGGTGGGTTCCGCCTGCGGCTAAGCCACCCTGCGACGCCTGCCTGCAAGGCGAAGATCGCAGCGGCCCCACAGGACGGGTCGCGAGCCGCCGCTTCGTCTGGAGCCGCGACCGCGGCTCTCTCGACCTTGCCGCCGAACGCTCTAGGGCGCGGAGGCCTGCGGCGCGGCCGGTGCCGCGGCTTCGGCGCCCGCGCTGGCAGGCGCATCGACGGCGGCCTGCTGCGGCTGCGGATTGCCCGTCGGCGCCACGCCCGCGCCGGGCGCCGGCGCCCGGCTTGCGGCCGGCGCGGACGCGGGCGCTTCGGTCGCAGCCGGTGCGGGTGCCGGCTGGGCGGCGGCGGCCTTCTGCGCGGCGGCGCGTTCGAGTTCTTCGGGCGACGGCGGCAGCGCCTGCACCTCCAGCGTCACCGTGTTGATCACGCTGGGGTCGTCGCGCAGCTTGAGCCAGAGCTTGCCGTTGACCGGATGCGGCACCGGCAGCGAAGAACCCGGAAAACCGTCGGACACCTGCACGGCCTTGTCGAACTGCGGGTTGCCGGCGATGCCCTCGACCAGGAACAGGTCCGAACCCGACAGCCGGCAGGCCTGCTCGGGGTTCTGCGGACACTTGATCTCGCGCAGCGTCGGCAGGCGCACCAGCGTGGCCAGCGGCTGCCAGTCGCCGGCGATGCCGCCGACCACGGGGCGGAACTTGAGCGGGCCGTAGGCCGAGAAGCCGAAGGCCTTGGCCGGGTCCAGCGTGGCCACCGCGACGCGGTTGTTCTCGAGCTTGATGCCGCCACCGGCGACGTTGAGCGTGGTGCTGATGTCGCCCTCGTCGGTGGCGACTTCGATGGCCTGATCGCGCGTGAACGTGGCCGGCGTCTGCGCGCGCAGCGAGAACGTGAGCCGGGCGTCCTGCGGCAGTTCGTCCTGGTCGCCGAGCTGGATGTTGGCGCTGCTGCCGCCCTGCGCGGTGCGCACGCTCTTGCCGATCAGGGTCACGGCCGGGCGCGGCGCATCGATGCTGGCGTCGACGCGGGCCACGCGGCCGTCCTTGAGCGTGGCGCGCGCGGCGATGCCCTTGTCGGGCTTCAGCGCGGCCGCGGCCTGGGCGTCCTGCGCGATCATCGGCAGCACGTCGACGCCGCCCTCGGTCGTGAGCTCGCCCGGCGTGAAGCTGACCGCGCCGATGACCAGGTTCACCACCTCGTCGAGCCGCGTGCCCTTGAGCAGGCCGCGACTGTCGCCGGCGTGCAGCGTGAAGCCGTCGAGCCGGCTGGCGTTGGAGAACACCTGGATCGGGATCGGATGCGGCTCCTTGGTACCGGACTGCGCGATCAGCAGCGTCATCGCGCCGGGCTGCGCGTTCTGCAGCGGCAGCTTGACCTCGACCTCGCCCGGCTTGACCGACTTCCACTCGGCCTTGAGTTCCTTGCCGTTGGGATCGCGCAACATGATGCTGTCGACGCAGCTGACGCTGTCCGTGCGCAGATGCACGGTGTCGGGCCGGCCGACGATCAGCGCGTCCTGGTCGCCATCGGCCAGCGCCCAGCCGTTGGCGGCGGCGTTGCGCAGCTGGAAGCTGGGGCCCTGGTAGAGCTCGAAGCCCCAGTAGCCCTGCAGCGAGGCACGCACGGTATCGCCGAGCGCGCCGGGCGCCAGGCCCGAGGTGTTCACCAGATAGCCGCCCTGCGCCGCATCGGCGCGCGCTGGCAGGCGAATGGCCTTGCCGTCCTTGCCGCTGATGGTCAGCGTGATGTCGTGGGCGAAGTTGGTCGAGAACGCCAGCGGCGCGCCCTGCACCGGCAGCACCAGGTCGGTGCGGCTGGCGCAGTAGATTTCGGTGGGATCGACCGCGTGCAGCGGCGGCAGCTGCGGCTTCTCGATGGCCGGCAGCGCCACCACGAGCACCGACTTGGGGTTGTAGAACGAGGGCACCGCGTTGAGCGTGGTCGCCATCTTGTCGCCGCGATGCGAGACCAGCGCCGGAATGTACTGGTACTGCGCGGTGCTGAACGAATCGAAGATGCGCACCATGTCGAGCACCGAGGCGATGTACGGGCTGTAGACGCCGTAACCGAGTTCGGGCGTCGCCGCCGCCGCCATCACCAGATCGGCCGCCGGGCCCGAGGTGAGCGTTTCGGCGATCGACATGCTGTGGCCGTCGTTGAGGATCAGCGCCTCCTGCCCTTGCGTCAGACACGAGGCCTGCATCTGCGGAATCTTGTCGAGGCACTTCTCGTCGACCTTGATCATCAGGCTGCGCGCCAAAAGCGGCGCGGTCTGCTTGAGCACGGCCGGATCGCCGGCGTCGAGCACGTGCACGGCGGCCAGGTAGCGCTCCAGGCGCGAGCGGTCCAGCGCGGCCTGGTTCAGGTCCTGCGTGGCGCGCACGAAGGATCCCGGGCGCCCGCGCACGGCCGACAAAATGCCGTTGAAGTCGCCATTGGTTTCGGGCGCCAGGAACACCAGCGCCTGCTCCGCGCCCTTGGGCACGGTGACGGTCAGGCCTTCCTTGGCGCACTTGCCCGTCCAGGTCTTGCACGAATAGAACCAGTCCTCGGGCGGCGGATTGGTCGAGCCGCGCAGGAACACCGCCACCATCAGGTAGTTGGCCGACTGGCTCTTGGGGAATTCGGGCTTGATCCAGACCTTGTCGCCTTCGGCCAGGTTGGGCACTTCGCTGGCCGGCAAAATGGTCTTGCCGCGCGTGATGACGACGTCGAGCGTGGGGCCGGCGAGATCGAAGGGCGCCGGGCCGGCGGCCTGGGCGGCGGGCGCCAGCAGCGCCGTCAGCAACAGACCGAGAGGAGCGAACAACCGCCGCGAGATGCGCATGGACATGGCGATGCTTAAGGTGACCTGAGAGGCCGATGAAGGCGGATTCTGACCGGCGCTCTATGAACGCCGGCCTGTCGGATTCAGCCCGGCGTCGCCTGGACGCCGGACCAGCCGGATTCGGTTCGAGGCGAGCCGCGATCTACTGGTAGCGCTGCTCGATGCCGGCCCAGGCCTGCTCGGCCTGCACCAGCAGCGCATCGAAGGCCTGGCGCTCGGCGGCCAGGCGCTGGGTGTCGACGCCCTTCTCGCCCTTGGCCTCGGCCAGGCTGGCCTGGGCGGAAGCCTCGACGCTGCCGTAGACGTAGCCCGTGCGCACGTCGACAAATTCCATCGCCGCAGCCGAGCTCACACTGGCGTCGTCGCCTTTGCCGGCCGAGAACTTGGCGCCCGGTGCGTAGCGCTGGTCACCGGCCTGGAACTGCGTATCGAGCGTGTAGACCAGCAGCACGTCCACCTGCAGCTTGGCCGCGGCCAGGCGCAGGTCATCCACCGACTCGAAGCGCGTGGGCATCAGGGCGCGGTCGAGCGTGGAGGCGCTTTCCACCGACGACCACTTCGACATCGCCTGCAGGCGATCGTCGGTCAGCAGCTCCTGCGTGTTGACGACGCTGAAGGCGCCCTTGCCCAGGCTGCGCGAGGACGCGGATTCGTATTGCGAGGCCTGCACGCGCACGGCGCCCAGGTTGGCCGGGAAATCCGGCGACGGCTGGCGCAGCTGCGAATCGGCGTCGCCGCGAATCTCGGCGAAGCGAGCCGGGCCGCCCGGCGTGACGTAACTGGCGCAGCCGGCGCAGAGGCCGATGCACGACAGGACCGCTACCGCAGCAAAAGTACGCAACCAACCACTCCTTCCGGTTCAGTTACCGATTCAGGAACGAAAGTCTAGCGTTAGGCACCGGGGCCGGGAATCTGCGCCCGTCGTCAGGCAGGCGCGGACCGGCCATCGAAACGTATCCGTTTGCAACAAATCGGGTCTGCAACGGCCGCCGTCATTGTCGGCAGCAGCGCCTGAATCGGCGCCGTGCGATGGACCCGTCGCAGACCACCAGGCAAGGAGTGCCGCATGCGATTGAAGTCCGGGGTCATCGCCAGACCCCGCTTGAGCCTACAGGCCTTGCTGCTGGGTGCCAGTGTCGTCAGCAGCGGCTGCGCCGCCTTCGGCAGCGAGCGCCTGGAACACGATCAGGTCGACTACGCGCGCTCGCTGGATCGCGCGCAGAAGCGCCAGACGCTGTCCAACATCGTCAGCCTGCGCTACGCCGATACGCCCTCGTTCCTGCCGGTGACGCAGGTGATCGCGGCCTACTCCTTCGACGGCTCGGCCAGCGCCAGCCTGACCGGCAGCACCATCGAAGGCAGCGGCACGGCCGGCACGCTGGGCGGCAGCGTGGGCTATTCCAATCACCCGACCTTCACCTTCACACCGACCACGGGCGAGGCCTTCGCCGCCGGCTACATCCGTCCGCTGGCGCCCGCGCTGGTGCTGCCGCTGGTGCAGAGCGGCGTGCCTATTGACCTGCTGCTGCGCATCGTGGCGCAGTCCATCGGCGATCTGCAGAACAGCGCCGCGCTGTCGGGCGCCGACAACTCGGGCTCGCTGGGCTTCTTCCAGCTCATCCATACGCTGCGGCGCCTGCAGCTCAAGGGCGCGCTGACGGTGCGATTCGAGCAGGCCGAAGGCGGCAACCGGGTGTTCCTGGCCATCGATCCCACGCGCAGCGACGACGACGCGGTGACCGCCGACGCGCGCACCGCGCGCAAGCTGCTGCACATCGCCGACAGCGCCAAGGAGATCGAGATCGTCTACGGCGCCGTGCCCGAACGCGGCGCCAAGCTGGGCATCGTCACGCGCTCGGTGATCGGCATCCTGACCGAGATCGGCGCGCAGATCGAAGTGCCCGAAGCCGACGTAAAGGCCGGCGCCACCACGCCCACGGTGCGCCTGCTCGAAGTGGAAACGCGGCCCACCATCATCATCCACGTCGGCAAGCAGGCTCCGCCCGACGCCTACGCCACCATCGCCTACGGCAACGGCGAGGCGCAGCAGTGCTACTGGATCGAGCGCCAGGACTTCGACAGCAAGTTCGCCTTCAGCGTGGTGCAGAACCTGATCGCGCTGGCCGAAACCAGCCAGAACGGCAAGGCGCCCATCGTGACGATTCCGGCCGGTTGAGGCGCGGGCTCACGCCTGGGCCTGCGTTTCTCACGGCGGCCGGCAAAACCGAACGGCGGGCCGCGACCCGCCCTACGGGCTGCCGATCCCTTTGCGCCTCGACGGATCGCGCAAGGGGGAAATCACCGATTCGCGCCCCCGGCGCGCGGGTTAGGCTCTCGGTTTGCCGCGGCCCGTCGCCGCCGCACGAACACCACGAACACGGAGAGAGTTCCCCGATGACACGCGTCCGCCTTCCTTTCGCCCTGAGCACGCTGGCCGCCGCCGCGCTGGCGTTCACGCTCGGTGCCTGCTCCAAGCCCGCCGATCCCAGCGCCGCCGCCAAGACCGAGGCCGCCGCGGCCCCGACGCCCGAGCAGATCACGGCCGAAACCGATCGCATCAACGCCTGGTTCGACAAGAAGTACGAGGAGGAGCTGCAGTTCAGCCCCATGGGCCTGACCTTCCTGGGTCGCAAGGAGCAGTACGACAAGCTCGACGAGATGACCGAGGCCGCCGAAGCCAAGCGCCTGGAATGGCGCAAGGCCACGGTCGAGGAAATGGAGGCGCAGTTCGTCTACGCCAAGCTGTCGCCCGAGGCCAAGACCTCGTACGACATCTGGAAGTACCAGTACCAGCTGGCCAAGGACGGCGAGCCCTACACCGACAATCACTACGTGTTCGATCAGATGAACGGCGCGCAGAGCTTCCTGCCCACCTTCCTGATCAGCTTCCATCGGGTCGATGAGGAATCCGACATGGTGGCGTACGTCGCGCGTCTCAATGCGCTGGCGCCGGCGCTCGACCAGCTTATCGAGCGCGCCAAGAAGGCCGCCGGCAAGGACATGCGTCCGCCCAAGTTCGCCTTCGAGGGCGTGATCGACCAGTCGCAGAAAGTCATCACCGGGGCTCCGTTCGGCGCCGGCAAGGACGCCGCGCTGTGGGCCGACGCGCAGAGCAAGATCAAAGCCCTGCTCGATGCCGGCAAGATCGACAAGGCCCGCGCCGAAGCGCTCACCAAGGACGCGCGCGCTGCGCTGCTCGACAGCGTCAAGCCGGCCTACGAGCGCCTGATCGCCTGGGAAAAGGACGACATGGCCAAGGCGCCGGTCAACGCCAGCGGCGTCGGCAGCACGCAGGCCAACGGCAAGGCGTACTACGACACCGCGCTGGAGCAGAACACCACCACGCACATGACGGCCGAGCAGATTCACGAGCTGGGCCTGAAGGAAGTGGAGCGCATCCGCGGCGAGATGATGGCGCTCAAGGACAAGGTGGGCTTCAAGGGCGATCTCGACGCCTTCTTCAAGTTCATCGACAACGATCCGCAGTTCCGCTTCCCCAACACCGACGCGGGCCGCCAGGCCTACATCGACACCGCCACCGCGGTACTCGACAACATCAAGAAAGAGCTGCCGAACTACTTCGGCCTGCTGCCCAAGGCCGACCTGGTGGTCAAGCGCGTCGAAGCCTTTCGCGAGCAGGACGGTGCCGCGCAGCATTACTTCCCGGGCACGCCGGACGGCTCGCGTCCGGGCGTCTACTACGCGCATCTGTCCGACATGAACGCGATGCCCAAGCCCGAGCTGGAGGTGATCGCGTATCACGAGGGCCTGCCGGGCCATCACATGCAGATCTCCATCGCGCAGGAGCTCAAGAGCGTGCCGCAGTTCCGCACCCAGGCCGGCTTCACCGCCTACATCGAAGGCTGGGGCCTGTACGCGGAATGGCTGGCCAAGGAAATGCCGGGCACCTACAAGGACCCGTATTCGCAGTTCGGCCAGCTCAGCTCGGAGATGTGGCGCGCCGTGCGCCTGGTGGTCGACACCGGCCTGCATGCCAAGGGCTGGACCGAGCAGCAGGCGGTGGAATTCTTCGACGCCAACACGGCGGTGCCGATCACGGCCATCAAGTCCGAAGTGCAGCGCTACCTGATCATGCCGGGCCAGGCCACGGCCTATAAGATCGGCATGATCAAGATCCAGGACCTGCGCAAGAAGGCCGAGACCGAGCTGGGCGACAAGTTCGACATCAAGGGCTACCACGACACCGTGCTCGGTGGCGGCGCGCTGCCGCTCGAAATCCTCGAGCGCCGCGTCGACGAGTGGATCGCCAGCAAGAAGTCGTAAAGCTCGCTGCAGACGCGGCCCGCGGGCAACGGAGCCAGACTTCGTTGCCCGCGGGCCGTTTGCGTTGGGCCGCTGCGCTTCATGGGCGGTTCCGGCGCCGGGCCGTATCCCTGGGGCCTGCCGGCGGAGAAAGCCTCGACGCGCGCGCCGTCTCGCATCGCCACACGGAAGTCGCCGGCCTGTCGCTGTTCCTGCGCGAGGCCGGGCCGATCGATGCGCCGGTGCTGCTGCCGCACGGTTATCCGTGCTCGTCGTACCCGTTCCGCCACCTCATGCCCGCGCTGGCCGATCGCTGGCGCGCTGTGGTCTTCGACTGGCCCGGCTTCGGCTACAGCGCCACGCCCGATGCTTCCGACTTCGATCAGGCCCTGCCGCTGGTCCGGGACTTTCTGGGCCGAACCCACGGCTGACGTCGCTTTCACCTGGGAGCCAGCGCACGAACGGACTGCGCATGGGACCAAAGTCTCTGATGCCGGGCGGGAAATCCTCATCACCCCCGACTTGCGGTGTGCTCTAATCGGATGACGATTACGAGCCGTGTCGAACCTCACCGATGTCGTCACCGGGCATGCAGACTCCATTGGGCCGCGCACTCAATGCGGGGGAAAAGGAATTCCGCGAGATCGCCGATTACGCGCCGGTGATGGTCTGGCGCTCGGGCGACGACCGGCTTTGCGACTGGTTCAACAAGCCCTGGCTGGACTTCACCGGCCGCGGCATGGAACAGGAAGTGGGCTTCGGCTGGGCCGAAGGCGTGCATCCGGCCGACTTTGACCGCTGCCTGGCGGTCTACACCGAGGCCTTCGACGCGCGCGAAAGCTTCAGCATGGAGTACCGGCTGCGCCGCCACGACGGCGAATACCGCTGGCTGCTCGACAACGGCGCGCCGTATTTCCGCGATGGCCAATTCGCCGGCTTCTTCGGCAGCTGCATCGACATCACCGCGTTCAAGCTCGCCGAAAGCGCGCATCAGCTGCTGGTCAACGAGCTCAATCACCGCGTCAAGAACACCCTGGCCGTGGTGCAGAGCCTGGCGCGACAGTCGTTTCGCGATATCGCGGCGAGCCCGGCCGGCGAGGCCTTCGACAGTCGCCTGCAGGCGCTGTCCAAGGCTCACGATC
Source organism: Hydrocarboniphaga sp. (assembly GCA_023254435.1). GTDB lineage: Bacteria > Pseudomonadota > Gammaproteobacteria > Nevskiales > Nevskiaceae > Hydrocarboniphaga. The sequence continues at coordinate 14,162 of JALRLM010000529.1, read as the reverse complement.
TGCTCACCGTGCGAGCCTGGCGCGACGCCGACTTGCGCGACGTGGCCGAGCAGGCGCTGCGACCGCTGGCCGGCCCCGCGCGCGTGGGCCTGCAGGGACCGTCGCTGATCATCGCGCCCAAGACCGCGGTATCGCTGGCGATGGCCCTGCACGAGCTGGGCACCAACGCGGTCAAGTACGGGGCACTGTCCAACGACGATGGCCGGGTCGAGCTGCGCTGGCAGATCGACGGCACCGCGCCGTCACGCCGGCTGCGCATGCTGTGGCAGGAGTCGGGGGGGCCGGCCGTGACGCCGCCGCAGCACAGCGGCTTCGGCATGCGCATGCTCGAGCGCGGACTGGCCGCCGAGCTGAGCGGTCTGGTGCGCCTGCATTTCGAGCCCAAAGGCCTGCGCTGCGAGATCGACACGCTGCTGTCGCACACGGCGCCGACCGACTGAGCGAGCTGCGCGGCATACCCGGATCGTCGCGCTTCAATACACTAGCGGCATGACCCAAGCCCCCGGCCCCCGAGTCCTGATCGCCGAAGACGAAGCCCTGATCGGCATGCTGCTCGAAGACATGCTGACCAGCCTCGGCGCCCAGCCGCTGGCCCCGGCGACCACGCTGGCGCAGGCACTGCAGCTGCTCGACGGCGCCGGATTCGACGTCGCGATCCTCGACCTCAACCTGCACGGCGAAGCCAGCTATCCGGTCGCCGAGCGCCTGCGCGAGCGCGGCATTCCATTCGCGTTCGCTAGCGGCTACGGCCGTGAGGCGCTCAAGGCCGATTTCGCCGACGTGCCACTGCTGCAGAAGCCATATCGCCTCTCGGCGCTGCAGGCGCTGATCGGGCAGCTCGCCGCCAACACCGCCCACTAATCCTCTCACCGACAACGAACCCGGCAGCGGCAACGCCCTGCCGCCCAAGCTCATGACTCTCCCTATCTGGATCGGCGGCCTGATCGGCCTGCTCATCGGCGGCTGGCGCGGCGCGCTGGCCGGCGCCTTCATCGGCTTCTTCTTCAGCCGCATCATTCCCCTGATCGTCGTGCGCATGGCGGTCGGCAACGTCAGCCAGCTGCAGCAGCAGTTCCTGGATTCGACCTTCGCGGTCATGGGCGCCATCTCCAAGGCCGACGGCCAGGTCAGTACGGCCGAGATTCGCGCCGCCGAGGCGATGTTCGACCAGCTGCGCCTGAGCGGCGCCGCGCGCGAAGCCGCCATCGCCTCGTTCAACCGCGGCAAGGCGCCGGGCTTCGACCTGGACGCCGAGGTCGCACGCTTCGTCGCCGCCGCGCGCGGCCAGCGCATGCTGCACCAGATGTTCCTGCAGATGCAGATCGCCTCGCTGTCCGCCGACGGCCAGGTGCATCCGGCCGAGCACGCCATGCTGCTGCGCGTGGCGCGCGGCCTGGGCCTGTCGGAAGCCGAGCTTCGGATGCTGGAGTCGATGCTGCGCGGCGGCGGAACGGCCGGCGGCGCGGGTGGCGGGCGCTACGAATCGGCGGCCTCGCGCGCCTCGGCGCTCGACGATGCCTATCGCGTGCTGGGCGTGGCGTCCACGGCCAGCGATGCCGAGCTCAAGCGCGCCTACCGCAAGCTCATGAGCGAGAACCATCCCGACAAGCTCGCCAGCCGTGGCCTGCCCGAGAGCATGCGCGAAATGGCCGAGCAGAAAACGCGAGCGATCACTGCCGCCTACGACCTGATCGAAAAATCGCGCGCCGCCAGCCGCACGTAGCGCAGCCTCTACACCTGGGCCATCAGCAGGCGCTGCAAGGCCTCGATGCCGGCGAGCCAGCGCGTGACGAAGAAGAAATAGAAGGCCAGCAGCGCAAACCCGACATAGGTCGCCGGGTGGATGCGCCCTTGCGTCTTCCAGTCGTAAGCCAGCAGCGCCACCAGCCAGATCAGATCGGCCGGAAAGAACGGCAGATGCGGCGCCACCAGCGAATCCAGCATGGCGCCCAGCGGACGCGTAGCGGTCAGCGCCGGACCGAGCGTCCACACGAAAGCCCAGTACATGAGCCGCTTGTGCAGCTGCGTCCGTCGACGCAGCACGACGGCCAGCACGATCAGCACCACGAACGGTAGCAGCGAGATCAGGCCTTCGAGCACGAAACCGCCGGCGCGCATGCGGTCTTCGGGGCCGGACAGCAGGCCTTGCGCCTGCAGGTGTGCGATGAAATTCAGATGCGCCATGGCGCCGGTCACCACCACGCCGGCGGCCAGCGCGACCCCGGCGATGCCCAGCCGCCCATGCAGGTCGCGTCGCCCCGCACTGACCAGGACGGCCTGCGCCAGAAACAGCAGATACCAGGCGCTCAGCGTGAGACCGTGCACGATCAGGTACACCGGCAAGGGCTGCCCGGTGCCCCAGGGGCGCAGATAGAAGCTGGGACCGAAGCCGAGCGCGACGACGAGCAGCATCGCGACCGCGATCCAGACGAAAAAGCGGTTGCGGCGACCGCCATGCAGCGCCGCCAGGGGGGCGGGAGACGGCTCGGTCGCTTGCAGCGGCAGTGGGGATGTCGGCATGTCCACTCGAAACCTCGGCCGGAGCTTTAGGAACCGCAGCGACCCGATTCAAGCACGCGGCAAGGCTCGCACGACGTGAAACCCTTCTCTGACGACACAAGAAAAAGCCCGGCGCGGGCCGGGCTTTTTCTTGTCGACGGGGCGCTGCGTTCAAATCTTGCGAACCTGGCGGTCGAGGCTCCAGGCGCCGGCACCGTGGACCACGAAGGCCAGCAGGCCGCCCGTCATGGCGAGGTTCTTGAGGAACATGATCTGCTGGATCTGATCGCCGAAGTCGGCGTGGAACAGGGCCGCCGACACCAGGCTGAAGCCGGCCAGAAGGAAGGCCGCCCAGCGCGTGTACAGACCGCTCAGCAGCGCCGCGCCGCCCAGCACTTCGACCGCGATGACGATCGGCAGCAGCCCGCTGGGAACGCCCATGGCCTGCATGTAGGCCTGGGTACCGGCGTACTGGGTGAGCTTGCCCAGGCCCGAGATCAGGAAGATCGCGGACAGGCCGAAGCGGGCGGCGAGATCGAACAGGCTGGCGACGACGGGCGTGGTCGCGGGTTTGAGTGTGGTGGCGTCGAGGGTCGAAGTGGTCATGGCACAGCTCCTGATAGTCGGTTGAGAGAGATCGCCCGACTCGCGTCGATGGCGTGGAAGCAAGATAAGACCAGGACAATCTTTCGATAAGAAGCCGAAACGACGACAATCTGTTCCATCAGCAGAACGATCGGAGCCGGTGTCGTGGAAGATCTCAACGACCTGTATTTCTTCACCGAAGTGGCGCAGCGCGGCGGATTCTCGGCGGCGGCGCGGGCACTCAATATTCCCAAGTCGCGGCTGTCGCGGCGCATCGCCGATCTGGAGCAGCGCCTCGGCGCCCGCCTCATGCAACGCTCGACGCGCAAGCTGCACCTGACGCCGATCGGCGAGGACTTCTTGCTGCGCTGCCGCGCCATGGTGGTGGAGGCGCAGGCCGCCCAGGAGCTGATCGAGCGCGGCGTCGCCGAACCGCGCGGACGCCTGCGCGTGAGCTGCCCGATCGCGCTCGCCCAGGGCGCGCTGGCGCGTGCCCTGCCCGATTTCCAGCGACAGTTTCCAAAAGTGCAGATCGAGCTCGAAGCGACCAATCGGCGTATCGACCTGATCGCGGAAGGCTTCGACGTGGCGATCCGCGCGCGACCGCCATCGCTGCAGGACACCGGGCTGGTGTCGAAGGCGCTGGGAATTTCGCGGCTGCACCTGCTGGCCGCGCCGGCCCTGATCGAGCAGTACGGCGAGCCGCACACGCTCGACGATCTGCCGCGTTTTCCCTCGCTGGGTACGGTGGCCCTGGACGGACATCACCGCTGGCGGCTGATTTCGCCGTCGGGCGAGGCCGTGAGCGTGGATCATCACCCGCGCCTGATCGCCGATGAGCTGACGGTGCTGATCGAATCGGCCATCGCCGGCCTAGGGCTGGTACAGCTACCGGAGCTGCTGAGCCGCGAGGCCACGGCCCGCGGGGAACTGCGGCGCGTGCTGACCGACTGGGACGCGCCCTACGACCTCATCCACGCCGCCTACGCGCCGAAGCGGCAGACGATACCGGCGGTGCAGGAGTTCCTGCGTTTTCTGGGCGAGGCGCTGTCACCACAACTGCCGCAGCTGGACACCGAAGGTTAGGGCTCAACGGCTGGCGGTACGGGCCGGCGACGCCGGCGCGCAGTAGGACGCATCGGCGTCGTAGCCCCAGGTCGTGCACACGGTCTGGCGCACCGAGGAATCGGGCTCGTAGGCCAGCGGCGCCGGCTGCGTGGCACAGGCCTGCAGCAACAGGCTCGACAGCAGGCCGCTGGCCAGGGCGAGGCGAATGCGGCGGCGGACGGTGGTTTGGAACAGGTTCATGGCGGACTCCGGTGTCGCCCTGCGGTGCTACTTGGGCTCGCAGGGCTTCGATGGCGGCTACACTAAATCCGCAACAGATCCGCGATAAGACGGCTATTTCGCAACGCATCGTTCCAATTTCAGGACAAACAAAACGCAAGGTCGGCGGGCGATTAGGTCATCCCTGCGACTGGGCGCGGCCTATCGCCTGCGGCAGAATCGCCGCGCGTCGGCGGCACACCGTCGGAACAAAGGGTGGCGCCACGTGTTCTCGCGTCCGTGCACCGGCCGTCTGGCCAGTGGCTCAAGCACGGCGATCAGCGGCCGACAAGGGAATACGGCGCGCGTCTCGGGTGCTGGGGATCGAGGTTACAGCGAAGTTTTCTTTGCCTGCTGCGGGCCCTGGGGCTCGTGCGGGTCTATCCGTTTCGGGGAGGAAGAATGCGGTTCAGGACCAGGTTTGGGACGCTGCTGTTGTCCGCTGCACTGACGATGGCCTTGGGGGCCTGCGGTGGCGGTGGGGGTGATGAGGACGGTGGCTCGGCACCGCTCGAGGTGTCGCTGGTCGACTCCGGCAAGAACTTCGCGGCCGGCGGCGTCGCGCTGATCGAAGTCTCGGGCTTCGCGCCCAGCGGCACGGTGACGGGCGACATCAACGGCTCGGCCGTGGACCTGTATCGCACCGACTACGGCTACTCGGTGGCGCTGCCCGTGCTCGACACCGGCCGCTACACGCTGACGCTGCGCGCCGACGGCGAAAGCTGGTCGACGCCGATCAACATCCAGGCCACCGTGCTGCCGACCGATGTGCGCGGCTACGTCGACGGCGCCTACACCGACGCGACGGCAGCCATCGACGCCGCGCTCGCCTCGGCGACCGAGTCCAGCGAACTGAACTACCTGCGGCAGCTGCGCTCGCAGCTCGATGCCGGCCGCAGCGCACTGGCCAGTCTTGGCGACGACGAAGCGGCGGCCGTCGCGCGCTTCCTGGTCGCCAACGAGACCGCCGACGCGCTCAAGTCGGCCATCGCCAAGGCCGAGTTCGACGAAGTCCGCTGCGACGCCGCCATGCGCGGTTTCACCGCCAACTCCATCGCCGCCGCCTACGGCGCCGCCTCGGCTGCGGCGTCGATCAGCGCGCGCATCGCCGGGCTGGTCAGCACGGCAGCCCGCAATTACCTGATCTCGCTCGAAGCCGCCGCCTACGCGCGCAAGCTGGCCCGCGCCGTCGACGGCGTGGAAAGCATCATGGAAGCCTGCGTGCAGCAGAGCATCGATCTGATCCTGGCCGACTTCGGCGGCAGTAACGCCGGCGCCGGCGCGATGTTCTCCAAGGTCGGCACCAACAGCTCGCCGTTCGCGTTCAACCCCGAGCGCGCCCACAGCTTCGTCGGCTACAACAGCGGCCGCGTGGAATCCTCGGTGCAGAGCGAGCTCAACACGCTGGCCGGCCGCGTGAGCTACGCCATCGAATCGATGCGCGGCTTCATCGGCAATGCTATCGGGGCTTATCTGCCGGTGGGCCTGGAATCGATCTTCCAGCAGAACTGGAACGTCGTGGTGCAGCAGCCTGCGGAAGCCTCGCGCTATCGACTGGGCAGCATCTCGGACGCGCGCATCCTCGGCAGCCTGAGCACCGGCAGCGATGGTCAACTCACGCTGACGTTCCGCTATGTCGACGGCTACACGCCACGCGAAACCAGCTCGTTCACCTTCCAGCTCGTGCTGATCGAAACCGGCCAGGTCGCAGGCCAGTATTCGGCGACGCTGGCCGGCTACAACCTGCCCACGGCGCAGAACGGCAGCTTCGACGCCGACGCCGGCGTGGCCACCGAAGGCACGCTGGGCGCCGTCAACGCCGAGCGCTACGAGATCGTGAGCCAGCCTACGCTGGGCACGGTGGAACTCGTCGACGCCGCGGCCGGCCGCTTCCGCTACACGGGTCGCCCGGGCAATACGCGCATCGACAGCTTCACCTTCCGCGCCATCAACCGCGTCGGCCAGTCGGAGCCGGCCACGATCGCCGTCAGCCTCAACCAGATTCCGACGCTGTCGCAGCAGGTGGTGGGCACCTGGAGCGTGCAGAACGCCGAATCCGGTCAGGTCTACACGCTGATCGTGCAGCCCGGCGGACGCGGCTACTACGACGTCGACGGCACCACCTACGACATGAGCTGGCAGATCCGCTCGTACAGCAACCATCCGGGCTACGGCTTCTACGAAACCGGCTTCTGGCATCCGGCGTTCGACTACCTGGCCCGCGACCCGCTGGACTATCCGGTCACCGGCTTCCGCACCTACGACCAGGAAGGCCGCACCGCGCAGGTCTACACCAAGAACTGAGCGTTCTCGCGTACAGAAAAGCCGGTTGCCGCCGCTGCGGCAGCCGGCTTTTTTCGCCTCAGGTTTGCGGCGTGAGCTTGTAGAGCTGGCCGCCGGGTGCATCCTCGAGCACCCAGATCGCGCCGTCCGGCCCCTGTTCCACCTCGCGGATGCGCTCGCCCATGTCGATGCGCTCGGCCTCGCGCGCGGTGTCGCCGTCGAACTCGATGCGCACGAGTCCGCGCGACTGCAAGCCGCCGATGAAACCGTCGCCACGCCAGGGGCCGAACAGCTCGCCGCTGTAGATGATGAAACCGGCCGGCGCGATGACCGGGTTCCAGCTCACTTCGGGCGCGTTGAACTCGGGCCGCGTGTCGTGATCGGGAATATCCGAGCCGTCGTAGTTGCTGCCGTTGGAAACGATGGGCCAGCCGTAGTTGCGGCCACGTTCGATGCGGTTCAGCTCGTCGCCGCCCTGCGGCCCCATCTCGTGCGTCCACAGCCGGCCGTCGCCGTCGAAGGCGATGCCCAGCAGGTTGCGATGACCATAACTCCACACCTGGGCCGCCACCGCGCCCTGATCGGTGTAGGGATTGCCGTCGGCGGCCTCGCCGTCCTCGGCCAGCCGCAAGACCTTGCCGAGGTTCTGCGTCAGATCCTGAGCCGGACCGCCGAGCTGGCGATCGCCCGAAGTCAGGTAGAGGTCGCCATTGGGCGCAAAGGCGATGCGATGGCTGTAGTGCCCCATGCCCGACACCTTGGGTGCCTGCCGCCAGATCACCTGCAAGTCCTGCAGGGCGCCGCCGCCCGCGTCGTCGAGCACCAGGCGCGCCCGCGCCAGCGCGGCGCCGTAGGTGCCGCCCTCGCCCGCCTCGGCGTAGCTCAGGTAGATCCAGCCGTTGTCGGCGAAGTCGGGGTGCGGCAGCACGTCGCCCAGGCCACCCTGGCCGCCGTAGGCCACCTCCGGCACGCCCGTGACGGGCGACGACACCAGGCCGCTCTGCGTCACCACGCGCAGCCTGCCGGCCTTCTCGGTAACCAGCAGGCGCCCGTCGGGCAGAAAGCTCATGGCCCAGGGCTCGTCGAAACCGGCGATGGCGGCCTTGGTGACGACCACCGGCTCGTCGCTGTCGTCGGGCGGCGTGGAATCGTCGTCGGCGCCGTCGTTCGAGCAGGCAGCCAGCGTGATGAGCAGGGGCAACAGCCAGTTCTTGCGCACGGCGTCCTCCCGAGCGGCCCGATGGCGGTGTCGCGGGGCCGGAACGCCGCTACGGTCGGCTCGCACACTTGAACCGGCTCTGAACTCCGGCGACGGGTTCAGCGCAGCGGCAGCAGGGCGCGCTCCTCGCGAACCGCTTCCATGTTGTCGGGCAGGCGTCGTGCCTCCTGGATCATCTCGACCGTGATCGGCCGATAGCCGGGCGCCGGCGGGTTGAGCACTTCGGCGACGTAGCGGATCACCGCCACCATCTGCTGGTCGTTAAAGCGCGGGCCGAAGCGCGGCATCATGCCGAAGTAGTACTGATCGCCCACCAGCACGTCGCCCCAGTACGGACCGTAGATGATGGCGTGGGCCACGTAGAGCTGGCCCTCGCGCAGCGACATCCACTCCGACATGCCCGTCAGCGGCGGGAATCCGTTGGTGCCGTCGGTCTTGCCCTTGCCGTCGGGCTGATGACACAAGGCGCAGCGATCCATGTAGATCCTGGCGCCGTCGGTTTCGGTGTAGATGACGCGATTGGGATTGACGCTGTTGCGAATCTGGCCCTGCGGCGTCTGCGCCGATGCCGGCATGCCGGCCAGCAGCGATACGAGCGAGACGATGATGACGAGCCGCGACCGGCGGCAACGGATGCGCGAAGGCATGCGTGGTCTCCCGACGGTGGGCCATCGGGATCAGCAATTATCAAGCCATGAACGCCCGCTTGGCCTGCGGACCGCGCCTCACCACATGAGGTCGTCGGGCACCACGAAATCCTTGTACGGATCGTTCTCGTCGACCGCGGCGGACTTGTCGGCGCCTGGAATCGCCACGAACGAATGCTCGTCGCGCTCGCGGATGCGCTCGCCGATAGCCAGCGGCACCACGTGATAGCGGCCATCGCTACGCACGATGGCCAGTTCGCCACGGCCGAAACGCTCGCGCATCTGCGCATTCACGGGAATACGGCGGATGCGCTTGCCGTCGACGAAGTTGAACAGGTCCTCGCCCGCCACAGGCGGCAGACGGTGCTGCTCGACCAGCTGCTTCACCTGCGCGCGGCGCTCCTTCTGCTGCGCCTTTTCCTGCTGCTGGCGATTGAGCTCGGCATCGCGCGCGGCCTTGGCGGCTTCGGCAGCCTTGTGCGCGGCGATGCGCTGCTGCTCGGCAGCCGCGGCGGCCGGATTCTTGGCCTGCTCGCGACGCTGCTGACCCTGGTGCTTGCCGGCCTGCTTGGCCTGCTTTTCGTTGATCAGACCGGCCTGCAACAGCTGGTCGCGCAAGGACAGACTCATGGCGATGACGATTCGTTCGTGACGGTAGGGCTATGATAAAGATCCGCCGCGCGGCGGGGTGCCCATCGTCCACGCTCGCCGCCCAGGCCGCAAGGCCCGCGTGCACGGTCGCTGGCGCCACGACGAGGCCGGCGGCCCGCGGCTATGCTGCTCAGGCCACCGGCCCGAGCCGCGATGGCCCGATCGAAAACCGACAACCGAAGGGGAGAGAAATGAACGCATTGACCGCCGTTCTGCTGTTTGCCGCCTGGACGCTGGCGCTGGCGATGATCTACGTGGTGCCGCGACTGCCGCCCGTGTTGTTGGGCAAGCGCCCAGCCAATGCGTGGACGCGCGGCAACCCGTCGATCGACGCCCCCGTGATCGTGCGCGCCCAGCACGCGCATCTGAACGCGCTCGAGAACCTGCCGATCTTCCTGACCGTGGTCGCGGCCGCGCTGCTGACCGATCGCGGCGCCGTCATCGACCCGCTGGCGCCCTACGTGCTCTACGCGCGCATCGGCCAGTCGCTGATCCACCTGATGGGCACGGCCTTCCTGCACGTGCTACTGCGCGCGACGTTCTACTTCGTGCAGGTCGCGCTGATGGCGTACATGATCTGGGCGCTGCTGCACTAGGCAGCAGCGGGGATCCGGGCGCCGCCGCTCTGGCTGCGTCCGGATTCGACTCACCACCCCGCCGCAGCGATCGCACTGCGCGCTATCCCGTTGGGCGCGGCGTTCAGTCGACGTAGCGCGTCATCTCCACGCGGTCGCGGCCGTTGGCCTTGGCCTTGTAGACGGCCGCGTCGGCGCGCTGGATCAGCATTTCGGGTTCCATGCTCATGTAGCCCGGGCACCAGGCCCCGCCGAGACTCACGGTGACCTTGATCGGCTCGCCCGAGCCCGTCATCGGATTGGCGCTGACGATGGCGCGCAGGCGTTCGGCGATCTGCTCGACGTCGCTCTCGTGGCATTCGGGCAGCACGGCCATGAATTCCTCACCGCCGTAGCGGCCGATGGCATCGCCCGAGCGCACGATGCCGAGCATGCGCGCCACGCCTTCGCGCAGCACCGCATCGCCGGTCAGATGACCGTGGCGGTCGTTGATGTTCTTGAAGTGATCGAAGTCGATCATCAGCAGGCCCACGCCGACACCCGAGCGAGCGCATTGCGCCAGCTCGCGCTTGAGAATCTCGGTGATGGCACCGCGATTCCAGATGCGCGTGAGCGGATCGACCGACGCCGCCAGGCGCGCGCGATCGAGTTCCTCGATCAGCGCCTCCTGCGAATGCTTGGCCAGGTTGAGCCGGAACTCGTCCTCGACCATGCGCGCGAGATCGCGCAGCGAGGCGATGTCGTCGGCATCGAACCGGCGCGGTTCGCGATCGATCACGCACAGCGTGCCGATGTTGAAACCATCGGGACTGCGCACCGGACAACCGGCGTAGAAACGGATATTGGGATCGCCCGTGACCAGCGGGTTGTCGCGAAAGCGGTCGTCGTCGTGCGAATCCTGCACGACGAACACCTCGTCGCCATTGATGGCGTGACCGCAGAACGACACCTCGCGCGAAGTCTGCGTCGCATCGAGGCCTTGAATCGATTTGAACCACTGGCGATCGTGATCGATGAGCGAGATCGCCGAGATCGGCACGCCGAACGAGCGGCGCGCGAGACGCGTCACGCGTTCGAAGCGATCTTCGATCGGCGTATCGAGCAGTTTCATGGCTTTGAGCGAAGCCAGGCGACGCTCTTCGTTGGCGGGAAACTTCGGCGCTTCCATTGCGCTCCTTGCTGGCGCGGATGGGGTGATAGACAACAACTGGACGCGCTAGTGTTCAGCCACCGCCGACAGCCGTCCATAGGCGTAATCCTCTACGCATCCGCGCCGCCGTGGGACCCCACAACAACGACCGTTCGTCGTTTGTCTAAGCCGGACGGCCGCTAAACGAACGGGATTCAGGCTTTCGACGCCTGCCGCGACAACAGCCAGATGCCGGCCAGCACCAGCACGGTACCGGCAATCTGCAGGCCGGTAATGGGCTCGGCGAGCACGATGAAGCCCAGCGCCAGTGTCGACACCGGGCCGATCATGCCGGCCTGCGCCGCCGCTCCGGCGCCGATGCGACCGACCGCGATCATGGTCAGGAACACCGGCAGCACCGTGCACAGCGTGGCGTTGATCAACGACAGTCCCCACACCGGCACGCTCTGCTCGAACAGCGAGGGCCAGGGTCGCAGCACGGCGTACTGTGCGAGGCTGGCCAGGCTCGACACGCTCATCGCCAGGCCGACCAGTCGCAGCGAACCGACGCGCGCCAGCAGTTCGCCCGACAGCAGCAGGTAGATCGCATAGGCCATCGCGCTGGCCACCACGAAGGCGCCGCCCAGCACCACCTGCGATCCGCCCAGCGACACGTCGTGCCAGAACACCAGCACGATGCCCGCATAGGCGCAGCCCAGCGACAGCCATTGACCAGCGCTGACCGCGCGCTTGAACACGAGCCGGTTCAGCATCAGCACGAAGCTGGGCGTCAGGAACAGGATCAGCCGCTCCAGGCCCGCGCTGATGTACTGCAGCCCAAGAAAGTCGAGCATGCTCGAGCCGTAGTAGCCGAGCAGGCCCAGCGCCGCGATGCGCGCCAGATCGGGCACGGACAGCCGCGGCGTCTGTCGCCAGGTCGCGATCGCGACGGCGACGAAGAACGGGCCCGACAACAGCATGCGCAGCGCGATCAGCGTGACCGCGTCGATGCCGTGGCGATAGAGCAGCTTGGCCACCACCGCCTTGGCCGAGAAGAACACCGCCCCGATGCCCGCCAGGGCCAGCCCCTTGAGATAGGCCCGCGAAGGCCCGGATGCATCTGACGACATGAGCGTGAACCGGCCGCGCCGCCGGTCGATGAACAAATGGGGGCGCGATTATGCGTCAGCACGCTCCAAGACCGGCGCCAGCGCCGACAGCTCGTGCAGGCAATGCGGCCCCACTTCGGCGATCGAGCGGCAGCCCAGCAGGCTCAGGCTGCGCGCGATCTCGTCGCGCAGCAGCGTCAGCGCGCGATCGACGCCGGCCTCGCCGCCGGCCGCCAGCCCGTACAGATACGGCCGGCCGATCGAGCAGGCGTTGGCACCCAGGGCCAGCGCCTTGAGCACGTGCGTGCCGCGCCGCACGCCGCCATCGACGATCAGTTCCAGCTTGTCGCCGATGGCGGCACGGATGGCCGGCAAGGTCTCGACCGGCGCCGGGCAACCGTCGAGCTGGCGTCCGCCGTGGTTCGACAGCATGGCCGCCGTGGCGCCGATGGACACCGCGCGGCGCGCATCGGCGACGCTGCTCATGCCCTTGATGACGAAGGGGCCCTGCCATTGCGATGCCAGCCATTCGGCGTCTTCCCAGGTGATGCTGGGATCGAACTGGCTGTTGACGTAGGCGATGACGCCCATGGCGTTGTGGCGCAGCGCATCGACGCGGTGGGCGACGTTGGCGAGCCGAAAGTCCGGATCGAGCAGCAGATGCAGCGCCCAGTCGAAATGCGTGGCGAAGCTCAGGAACGATTTCAGGCTCAGGCGCGGCGGCATCGTCATGCCCTGGCGACGATCGCGCTCGCGATTGCCCGCGAGCGGCGTATCCACCGTCAGGCACAGCGCGTCGTAACCGGCCTGCTTGCAGCGCTGCACGAGCTCCTGCGTGAGCCCGCGATCCCGGAAGATGTACATCTGGAACATTTTCGCGCCGCTGCTCGCATCGGCGATGTCCTCGAGGCTCGTGGTGGCCATCGTCGACAGGCTGTAGAGCGTGCCGTGCCGGGCCGCCGCGCGTGCCACGCCGAGTTCCTTGTGATGGTGGAACAGCCGCGACATGCCGGTGGGGCTCAACATCAGCGGCATGCTCAGATCGCAACCGAGCACGCGCGTGCGCAGGTCGGCCGAGGACACGTCGTTGAGATAGTGCGGCAGCAGCGAATACTGCTCGAAAGCGCGGGTATTGCGCTGCAGCGTCCATTCGTCGTCGGCACCGCCGTCGATGTAATGGAACATCGGCGCCGGCAGTTTCCTGCGTGCCATCGCGCGCAGGTCCTCGATGTTGTAGCAATGCTGGAGTTTCATCTCCTCTCCTTTGTTCTCTCGCACATCGGCGATCCGGTCCCCCTGCGCTTCTGACGAGCGAAGGTCGGCCGGTGCGCCGTACCACGACGGCGACCGCTACAGCGATTACAGCGTACCCGGTACCCGGCTGGAACGACTGGCGCGCGTCACGACCAGGGGTTTTCCACACGCGGCCAGTAATGCGGATCGCGCCGCACGAACGGCAGCGCCTCGAAAGCCTGCGTCAGCGTGCCGGGCGAGCCGACGTAGATCACCTCGCTGGCCAGTGGCGAGAACGCGGCGTGAAAGTGCTGCGTCGACTTGACCACGATGGCGCGGCGCCCGGCCAGGTCGATGCCCAGCCCTTCGAACAGGCTCGGCGAAAACGGCTGCGATCGCAGCGAATTGATGACGATGTCGACGCCCTGCCCGCCACCGCGTTCGCAGCGCACCCAGATGCCGGTGCCGAGCGGATCGCGGCCCGCGAGACCGTGCTGCCAGTGATCGTCGACGATGGCCATCACGGTCACGTCGAGATCGATCGGATCGCCCGACATCGGTCCGCACTTGCCGCCGAGCCGCAGCGCCAGACGCGCCCCGACGCCGGCGCTGCGGCACAGCGCGCTGGCGCCGGGATCCCAGAACGCGCCGATCACCAGATCGTTGATGCCGGCGTCGAGCAGCGCACGCAGCACGAAGCTGCTGTCGCTCATCGCGCCACCACCGGGATTGTCGGCGACGTCGGCAAGCAGACAGGTGCCGTCACGCGCGGCGACGACGCGCGCCACCGCCTCGGCCAGCGGCGTCGGCGGCTGGTGGCTGTCGTGGCGCAGCGCCTGGAACTCGGCGCCGAGCTGCGCGGCCAGCGCTGCGGCCCGGCCCTCGTCGCCATCGGCGATCACCCAC
>JALRLM010000490.1 GCA_023254435.1 Hydrocarboniphaga sp. | reverse complement strand
GATGAACTCGATGATGCAGAAGCCGACATCCATCATGTCGAAAAACTGCCGATAGCGATCCCCGCGTCCGCCGGCTGAAGCTTCCTGCTCCATTGCAACGATCTTCCCGAATCGTGGAGCTGCCATGATGACATCATTCGGCGTTCATCCCGCCGATCACTGCCTCGCGCTGGCGATCACGCTTCATCTGCCACCCATCGAGTTCGCGGCACAATGGCGTCGCCATGGACACCCGCGATACCAAGCGATTGCCGATACGTGCCGCTGCGGACTGGGATGACGTGCTGTTCATCTGCAGCGAATGCATGCACGGCGACGACGAGCTGTCGACACTGCGCAAATGGCTCAAACGCGAACTCAAGGCACGCGGACTCAAGAAGCATCTGCGCATAGCCGAATGCAGCTGCCTGGATCTCTGCCCCAAGCGAGGCGTGGTCCTGGCGCTGGGTAGCGAGCTGGCGGGCGACGGCAAGAAGCTGCGCGTACACCGCCGAGGCGACGATCCGCAGGCGCTGCTCGATTGGCTGGCCCACACCGCGACGGGCTGAGCAGTCCGTCGCGAACGGCAGCGTGGCCCGGCGCGAGGCGATCAGGAAGGCACGGCGGCGAGCCCGGCTGACGTGCCAGGGCCAGAAAAAGTGCGATACGAGAGGGACTGCGGATGAAGCTTCAGGGGCCTTCAAGCACCCTTGATTTCATTGCGAAATCAAGGGGTTGAATGGTGGAGCGGAGGAGGATCGAACTCCCGACCTTCGCATTGCGAACGCGACGCTCTCCCAGCTGAGCTACCGCCCCGAAATCGGGCGCGCAGTATAACGACGTCTCCATCGGGAGAACAGCCCCTCTCGTTAGGAAACGTCCACGCTGCTCGCGCGCCTGAGGCAACCTTATGATGCCGACGTCCATTGCCCGGAATTTCCATGCGCCCTGCCCGCCTGTCGCCCATGAGTCTGCTGCTCGCGGTTTGCCCTCAACTGGCCTGGGCCATCGCGCCTGCGAGCCCGTATCGCGAAGGCGAGCTGATCGTGAAGTACCGCGACGCCGGCTCGGCCGTCGCGCTCAAGAGCGCAGTCGGGCTCTCCACGCGGCGCGAGATCGTCACCGGCGACGACGGCAGCCGCACCGAGCTCGTCGCCCTGCCGGCGATGACGACGGTGGCCCAGGCCATCGAACTGCTGCAGGCCGATGCAGGCGTGGAATACGCCGAGCCCAACTTCCGCCGCCACAAGTTCGCGACGGTTCCCAACGATCCCTTGTTCCCCGATCAATGGGGCCTGCGCAACACCGGGCAGGCCAATTTCGTCGAGGGCGGTCCGGCCGGCACGCCGGGTGCCGACCTGAATCTGGTCGAGGCCTGGGACGCCGATGGCGACGGCGTCGCCGATCGCACCGGGCGCAGTTCGGTGATCGTCGCCGTGATCGACGACGGCGTGGAAACCACACACGAGGATCTGGCGGCCAACATCGTGGCCGGCTACGACTATCGCGACAACGACAACAACCCCAACCCGGCCGATGACGACGATTATCACGGCACGCCGGTGGCCGGCTGCGTCGGCGCAGTGGGCAACAACGGGCTCGGCGTGGCCGGCGTGAGCTGGAACGCCAGGATCATGCCGATCCGCTTCGACTACGACGTCGCCACGCACGTGCAGGCGCTGCAGTTCGCCAAGGCCAACGGCGCCAAGATCATCAACGCCAGCTTCGGCGGGCCGGGCTTTTCGCAGACCGAGCTCGACGCCATCCGCGGGCTGGCCAGCAGCGACATCCTCTACGTGGCGGCAGCCGGCAACGACGACTCCAACATCGATCGCGGCCAGATCAACTATCCGGCCAACTACGACGCCGACAATATCGTCACGGTGGCGTCGATCAGCCGTCAGGGCCAGATCACCAGCTTCAGCCAGTACGGCGCCTTGAGCGTCGACGTGGCCGCGCCCGGCCTGCAGATCGCCACCACCGCGATCCACAACCGCTACACCTACACCGGCGCCGAGAGCTTCGGCATCTCGGGCACCTCGTTCGCCGCACCCTATGTCGCCGGCGTCGCCGCCCTGATCCGCTCGCACGTCAGCGGCGCGGATTACCGCCAGGTCAAGGCGAGGCTGATCGAGAGCGGGCAGAACGGCGAAAACGCACGCCAGCGCAGCGTCGGCGGCCGCGTCGACGCCGATCGAGCGCTGGAGATGGCGGCGCGCCCCTCGCTGATCGTGAAGTCGGTGACGCTCGATCCAACCGGCAACGGCGTACTCGATCCCGGCGAAACCGCCATCGTGCGCGTGGTCGTGCAGAACCTCTGGCAGGCGGCCAGCGAGGTCACACTCGCGGCCAGCGCCGACAACGGCCTGAGCTTTGCCGGCGGCCCGGCATCGCTGGGCACGCTGGCGCAGGGCGCCACCGCGACGGCGGACCTGCAGGTGACCGTGCCCGCGTCGCTGGCCGGGCATCACTACATCCAGTTCACGTTCGCGCTGAACGCGGCCGGCGGCTACAGCACCACGCGCGGCTACATCGACGAAGTGGCGCGCCTGCCCCTGGGCGATGCGGTGACGCAGAGCTTCGCGGGCGGCGAAGCCGATCTTTACGATGAGTATCACGCCTGGCATTTCCAGCTCGATGCCGCCGCGCCGGCGCTGATCGTGGAAACCGACGCCGATGCCGACGTCGATTTCCTGCTCAAGCGCGGCACGCCGCCGCAGTACAACATCACCGTCGGCATCGATCCCGAGGACGATGACGACGACAACTTCTTCTGCACCAGCGGCACGGCCTCGCGCTGCCTGGACCCGGCGACCGAAGTCGCTGCCGACACCGACAGCGGCGTCGAGCGTATCTGCCTGGAGAATGCGCAGGCCGGCACCTATCACCTCGTGGCCATCGACTTCGCGCAGCAATCGACGCCGTTGCCGTATCGGCTGCGCGCCTACACGGCCGACCATTGCGACCGCGATGGAGACGGCGGCGGTGGCGGCGGTGGCGCATTCGGCGCGCCGCTGAGCGCGCTGTTGGCGCTGATCGCCGCCCTGCGCGCCCGCGGGCCCTGGCGCCTGCGGCGGGCATCGCGACCTGCGCGCAGCGGCACACTTTGAACCGTTCGACGGTCCTGTTTTGGACGACGCGCCGACAATTTGCGCGCCCCCTCTTCCCGCCGAAAAAGAACCCTGATAAATAGGCGCCGCATCGTCCACCAAACGACCGGAAGCCGATTCCAGACCACCCATGGCCCGCAAGCCGAAACCCAAACCGCAGGCAGAACCCGCGAAGAGCTACGACGAGTTTTCCGAGGACGGCGAAAGCCTCGAGGAAGACGTCAACGTCGAGCCCGCCGACGCGTCGCCCACGAGCAAGGCGCGCGACTGGCGCGATGTCGAGCGCTACAAGGAAATGCGCGAGCTGCGCAAGCTCGTCGGCGACGACTTCGACTTCGACGAACCCGGCGCGCGGCGCTAAGCCGGCGCGCCTTCTGCCTCACACCGCCACGCGGCCTGCGGCCGCGCCGGCAGTGCTTCACCCGCGCCGACGCCGCCCGTTGCGGCCTGCCCCGGCGCGATGCTCCGCCCCGATCAGCCCAGCAGCGACTGCAGATCGCGATCGATCTGATCCGGCGTCACCACGGGCTCGTAGCGCTTCACCACCACGCCCCTGCCGTCGACGAGGAACTTGGTGAAGTTCCACTTCACCGCATCGGTGCCCAGCAGTTCGGGGAAGTTCTTCTTGAGATGCCCGACCAGGCGCTCGGCACCCGGTGTGGATTCGTCGAACTGGCCCGGCTGTTCGCGGCGCAGGTACTGGTACAGCGGATGCGCGCCGGCGCCATTGACCTCGATCTTCGAGAACATCGGAAAGCTCACGCCGTAGTTGACCGAGCAGAACTGCTCGATCTCGGCCTCGGTGCCCGGCTCCTGATGACCGAACTGATCGCAGGGAAAGCCCAGTATCACCAGGCCCTTGTCCTGATACTTCTTGTATAGCGCTTCCAGGCCTTCGTACTGCGGCGTGAGGCCGCACTTGCTGGCGACGTTGACGATCAGCAGCAGCTTGCCGCTGAAGTCCTTCAGCGAGCGGTCCTGTCCGGCAATGCTCTTGGCCTGGTAGTCGTAAACACTCATCTCGTGCGCTCCTGTCTCGGTTCTAGTGGGCTGATATGTCCGCGCGATTCTAGGAGAGCGGCGATGAATCTGCCGTGGCGGCCTCAGTCGGGCAGCCGGCGCTCGTGCGCTCGCGTCAGCAGCATGGCGTCGCCGTAGCTGAAGAAACGGTAGCGCTGCGCCACCGCGTGCGCGTAGGCGGCCATCGCAGGCTCGTAGCCCACGAAGGCGCTGACCAGCATCAGCAGCGTGCTTTCGGGCAGGTGGAAATTGGTCACCAGCCGGTCGATGACGGCAAAGCGATAGCCCGGCGTGATGAACAGCCGCGTCTCGCCTTCGCCCGGTGTCAGCGCACCGGTGGCGGCGGCAGCCGATTCCAGCGCGCGCACCACGGTCGTGCCCACCGCCACCACGCGACCGCCCGATCGCCGCGTGCGGTCGATGGCCGCGCACAGCTCCGGTGTGACCTGATAGCGCTCGGCGTGCATGCGATGCTCCGACAGATCATCGACCCGCAGGGGCTGGAAAGTGCCGGCGCCCACGTGCAGCGTCAGCGTCGCCGTTTCGACGCCGCGCGTGCGCAATGCATCGAGCAGATCGGCATCGAAATGCAGGCCCGCGGTCGGCGCCGCGACCGCGCCGGGCTGCGTCGCGAACACGGTCTGGTAGCGCTCGGCATCGAAGGCCTGTGGCGCGTGCTCGATGTAGGGCGGCAGCGGCAGGCGGCCGACGCGCTGCATGAGTTCGTCGAAGCTGCCCGGCGTCTCCAGCCGCAGATGAAACAGGTCGTCGCGCCGGTCCACCATCACCAGCTTCGCCGGCGGCAGGCCTTCGCCCTGCTCGATCAGGATCTCGCCGCCGGGCTTGGGGGTCTTGGACGCACCGACCTGGGCCAGCGCCTCGCGCTCGCCGATCAGGCGCTCGACGAGAACCTCCACGCGCCCGCCCGTGGGCTTGCTGCCGAACAGACGCGCCGGAATCACGCGCGTGTCGTTGAAGATCAGCAGATCGCCGGGCGAGAGCCGCGACGGCAGATCGCGCATCTGGCGATCGCTGCAGGCCCCGTCGTCACCGACTTCGAGCAGGCGACTGGCACTGCGGCGCTCCGCCGGGAACTGGGCGATGAGGTCTTCGGGGAGGTGATAGTGAAAATCCGAGCGGCGCATCGGTCGACCGTGTAGAAACGGGCGACTGCCATCAGTCGACTTCGATCAAGAGCGAGTCCCGCCTAAGACATGGACCGCATGGTGCCTAGGGAGAGACTCGAACTCTCACGGGGGGCTGCCCCGGCGGATTTTGAGTCCGCTGCGTCTACCGATTCCGCCA
>JALRLM010000463.1 GCA_023254435.1 Hydrocarboniphaga sp. | reverse complement strand
ATCATCGCTGTGGACATGAATCCCAGCAAATGGGAGATGGCCAAGGCGCTCGGCGCCACCGACTTCGTCAACCCCAAGGATTATCCCGGCACGCCGATCCAGCAGGTCATCGTCGATCTGACCGATGGTGGCGTCGACTATTCCTTCGAGTGCATCGGCAACGTCAACGTGATGCGTTCGGCGCTGGAGTGCTGCCACAAGGGATGGGGCGAGTCGATCATCATCGGCGTCGCCGGCGCGGGCCAGGAGATCAGCACGCGGCCGTTCCAGCTCGTGACGGGCCGCGTCTGGCGCGGTTCGGCCTTTGGCGGCGTCAAGGGCCGCTCGCAGTTGCCGGGCTACGTCGATCGCTACCTCAAGGGCGAAATCAAGATCGACGAAATGATCACCGAAGTGCTGCCGCTCGAAGAGATCAACAAGGCTTTTGATCTCATGCACGAGGGCAAGGTGATCCGCTCGGTGATTCGCTACTGATCGCCCATGGACCGACGCCGCATGCCTATCGCGACGCAGCATCGGGCCTCGACCCGCGGGATCGCTCGCGATCCTGCGGTCTCGGGCTCGTTTGCGGCGATGCCTGACAAGCGGCATCCCAAAACCGGAAACAGGACTTTTCGTCAAGACGCTTTATCAGTACGCTGGGGACTCGACAGCCTTGGAGCTGTCGCGCGTCCCCGAAGCGGGCCCCAGATCCGCATCGCGCGGCATCCTTCATCGCATAGATCGATCCCATGCTGGATGGCATGAGGACAACGATGGAGGAGAAAGTCATGGTTCTTAGACAGGACAACCTTGGCCATGCGCGTCTGATTCAAAATGCCGTCCACGGTCATACCGCGGACGTCGATATCGATCAGATCGTGCGGCATTCCTGGAGCCGATGTCTCGCGGCCTACTCGCTGGATCCGCTGCAAGCCAAGAAGCCCATCATCGTCGAGCGCAACGATCTGCAGAAGCGCCGCGACTCCATGGGTTCGATGCTGCAGATCGCACGCGTCGAAATGCTGGGGCTCGCAAGGCAGATGCAGCATTCCGAGTTCGGCATCATGCTGACCGACTCCGACGGCGTGATCGTCTGCTACACAGGCGATCCGGCATTCTCCGATACCGCGCGGCGCAGCGGTTTTCGCGAAGGTGCGGTCTGGAGCGAACGCGAGCTCGGCACCAACGGCATGGGCACCTGCCTGATGATGCAGCGCCCCGTCATCATCCATCGCTCAGAACATTTCCTGGTTCAGAACACGGCGCTGACCTGCACGGCAGCCCCGATCTTCGACATGCAGGGCAACCTGCTGGCGGCGCTCGACATCTCCGGCAGCGCGGCCGATCCACAGACGCATACGCTGGCGCTGGTCGAGATTGCCGCGCACAACATCGAGAATCGCGCGCTGCTCGAAGCCGCCAAGTCGCACTACGTGCTGCGCTTCCATCCGTTTCCCGAATTCGTCAGCACGCCGGGCGAAGGTGTCATCGTTTTCGACGAAGGCGGCAGCGTGGTCGGCTGCAATCGCAGCGCACTGAGTCTGCTGGGCTATCGTGAACACAAGTCGCTGTGCGGGGAGCGCATCGACTCGGTGCTCGACGCCAGCATCTCCACGCTGCTGCAGCTGGCGATGCGCCCTGGACTGAGACCCGAGCCGATCGCCGCGCATCTGGGCCATCTGCGGCTGTTCGCCACCGTGCAGGCGCCGCAGACCGAGCCGTTGATCTCCCGTGGTGTCGCGCCGGGCTTCGTGCTCGGATCGGCCGAGGTGATGCATTCGCGCGATCCGGTCGTGGCCTCCAACTATCACGTCGCACGGCGCGTGATGAATCGCGACATCTCCATCCTGCTGCTCGGTGAAACGGGCACGGGCAAGGGTCACTTCGCACGTACCATCCACAACGCCAGCGCGCGCTCCGACAAGCCCTTCGTGTCGGTGAACTGCGCGGCGATTCCCGAACTGCTGATCGAAAGCGAGCTGTTCGGCTACAAGCCCGGTGCGTTCACGGGCGCGGCGCGGCAGGGTCACTCGGGCCGCATCCTGCAAGCCAACGGCGGCACGCTGTTCCTCGACGAGATCGGCGACATGCCGCTGTCGCTGCAGGCCCGGTTGCTGACCGTGATCGAAGATCGCGAAGTGATGCCGCTGGGCGGCAACAAGCCGGTGCCCGTGGACATCCGCATCATCAGCGCCACGCACTGCGACCTGATCGAAATGACCTCGCGCGGGCAGTTCCGCGACGATCTCTACTATCGACTCAACGGCATCACGCTGACGCTGCCGCCGGTGCGCAAGCGCCAGGACCTGCGCGACATGATCTTCGAGCTGCTGCGCATCGAAAGCGGCGACCGCGTGCTGCGCATCGGCGACGACCTGATGGACAGGCTCATGCGTTGCAACTGGCCCGGCAACCTGCGCCAGCTGCGCAACGTGATCCGAAATCTCATCGCACTCTCCGAAGGCAACGAGCTGCGCCTGAGCGACTTCGACGAGAGCTGGCTGCTCGGCGGCAACCCGCAGGCCAGCGCTCCGGCTTCACGCAGCCTGGAAGCCCCGATCGACGAGGCCGACGACGACATGCTCGCCCATGCCGAATCGGCGGCGCTGCTGCGCATGCTCGAGACCTGCGGCTGGAACGTCAGCGAAGCCGCCAACCGTCTGCACATCAGCCGCAAGACCATGTACCGCAAGATGCATCGGCATGGCTTGTCGCGGCATGGGCACGACGGCCCCTCACCTGCCCTGGCGTCGCCGTTCGACGATGCCGAGGGCGAATCGAACGTACCAGGAGCCGGGCTCAGGCCCGCCTGAGGCACGGATGCTCGACAGGCCGACCGTATCGGGCTTGGGCATCCGCGCCTCCACGGATGCCCGGCTCCGGCCATCGAGCAAGCCCAGTCAGGGCTGCGATCAAGGCTGCAAAGCAGCCTTATCTATCTAGCGATAAATGGAGGAGTCATGAGCGCCGCAATTTCGATCCATCCGTCCATCGACAACGGGATCAAGCCCGGTTTGGCCAACTTCGCCGGCGGCACGCTGGTCTGCAAGTGCTCGTCGAGCCCGGTCAAGGTCAAACTGTCTTCGCAAACCGCGCACAACCATGCCTGCGGCTGCACCAAGTGCTGGAAACCGGCCGGCGCCGCGTTCTCGGTGGTGGCCGTGGTGGCACGGGACAAGGTGGCGGTCACCGAAAACGGTGACAAGCTGTCCATCGTCGATCCCAAGGCCGCGATCCAGCGCTATGCCTGCAAGGGCTGCGGCGTACACATGTACGGTCGCATCGAGAACACCGGGCATCCGTTCTACGGCCTGGACTTCGTGCACACCGAACTGTCGCCCGACAGCGGCTGGTCCGAGCCCGGCTTCGCCGCCTTCGTCTCGTCGATCATCGAATCGGGCACCGACCCGAGCAAGATGGGCGCCGTGCGCGGGCGGCTCAAGGAACTGGGGCTGGAGCCCTACGACTGCCTGTCACCCCCGCTGATGGATGCCATCGCCACGCACGTGGCCAAGGCGTCGGGCGCGCTCAAGTCCTGATGTAGCGGTTTAGCGGCAAACGGGCCGCGACCCGGCAGCCCCTCCCCCCGAGGCGGCCGGATCGCGGCCTTTTTCATGCCCGCCCTCATCGGGCAGGCCCCTCCGGGGGCGGCTAGTGACGATTGTGAAAATATTGTTTCGCAACCCCTTTCACAGTCGCCGTGTTTTGATTATGATGCGCGCCCTCAACGGTGGCCGTAGCTCAGTTGGTAGAGTCCCAGATTGTGATTCTGGTTGTCGCGGGTTCGACCCCCGTCGGTCACCCCACAATCAGTGGGTAGAGGCAAGTTGCAACAAGTGGGTTGCTAGCTCAATGGTAGAGCAGCTGACTCTTAATCAGTAGGTTCGGGGTTCGAGTCCCTGGCAGCCCACCACTTGTCTGTACCATTAGAGCCGGCCCGATGCCGGCTTTTTTATTGGCCGTCGTCCCTGCTTTTCGTATTCCTCGCTTCCACTGCCAGGCTGCCGACTCTCCGGACTCATGAGCGCCCAACTCATCGACGGCAAATCCATTGCCGATACCCTGCAGCAGGAGCTTCGCAGCCAGGTCGCGGGCATCCTTGCCTCGGGCCGCCGCGCCCCCGCTCTCGCCACGCTGCTGGTCGGCAGCGATCCCGCCTCGCATGTCTACGTGCGCAACAAGCGCCTGGCCTGCGAACGCATCGGCATCCGCTCCCTGCCGCTGGAGTACGACGCCGGCATCAGCCAGGCCGAACTGCTGGCCGAGATCGAGCGGCTCAACCGCGACCCGGATGTCGACGGCATCCTGGTGCAGCTGCCGCTGCCGGCCCAGATCGACGCCACCGCCATCATCGAGGCAATACGCCCCGAGAAGGATGTCGACGGTTTCCACCCCTACAACCTGGGCCGGCTGGCCCAGCGCATGCCGGTGCTACGCCCCTGCACGCCGTTCGGCGTCATCGAGCTGCTGCGCCGCTCGGGCGAGGCCTTCTACGGCCGCCGCGCGGTGGTCATCGGCGCGTCCAATCACGTCGGCCGCCCCATGGGCCTGGAGCTGCTGCTGGCCGGCGCCACGACCACGGTCTGCCATCGCTTCACGCGCGACCTGGCCGCCGAAGTTGCGCGCGCCGAAATCGTCATCGCGGCGGTCGGCAAGCCCGGCTTCATCAAGGGCGACTGGATCGCCCCGGGCGCGACCGTGATCGACATCGGTATCAACCGCCTGCCCGACGGCAAGCTCTGCGGCGACGTGGAGTTCGAGGTCGCGCGCCAGCGCGCCGCGCGGATCACCCCGGTGCCGGGCGGCGTCGGCCCCATGACCGTGACCATGCTCATGCACAACACCGTGCTGGCGGCCGCCAAGGCCTGATACGGGGCCGTGAATCGGGTGAGCCCGATTTCCGTTAAGCGAAAACTCGCTTTCCAATCGCTTTAATGCGGGCTTAAGGCCTGCGGACTGTCCACGCTCCCGCCGCCCTCGGCGAACGGGACGGGTCAGTGCGGGTCGTGGTGCATCGAAAAAGGACTTTCAGATGATGCTCGATTCGACCGAGCTGGGGGACCGGCGCGACCTCTCTGCCGACGTTTGCATCGTGGGTGCCGGCGCCGCCGGCATCTCGATGGCGCTGGCCCTGGCCGACAGCGGGCTCGAGGTGCTGCTGCTCGAGAGCGGCGGCCTGGATACCGAGGCCGACACCCAGGCGCTCTACGCCGGCTCGGTGGCCGACCCGCGCATGCACAGCCCACCCGATCGCTATCGCCAGCGCCGCTTCGGCGGCTCGACGACGATCTGGGGTGGCCGCTGCATGCCCTTCGACGCCATCGACTTCGAGGCGCGCGACTACCTGCCGCACAGCGGCTGGCCCATCGGCCTCGACGCGCTGCTGCCCTACTACCCCGAGGCCAACAAGCTCGTCGAAGCCGGCGAATACGCCTACCAGGCCGGCAACGCCTTCACGCGCAAGCTGGCGCCGATGATGCGCGGCTTCACCTCGGAGGACTTCAGCGCCGACACGCTGGAGCGTTTCAGCTGCCCGACCGACTTCGGTCGCCGCTACGCCCACAAGCTGCGCGCGGCTCAGCGCGTACGCGTGCTGCTGCACGCCAACGTCACCGAACTGCACCTGGGCGAATCCGGCCACATGGTCGAAGCCGCCACGGTGCGCAATCTCGCCGGCCAGCACCTGCGCGTGAGCGCACGCTGGTTCGTGCTGGCCTCGGGCGGGCTCGAGGTGGCGCGCCTGCTGCTGGCCAGCCGCTCGCAGGACCCGCGCGGCATCGGCAACGCTCACGACGTGGTCGGCCGCTACTACATGTGCCACATCGCCGGCACCATCGGCACGCTGAGCTTCGACGGCCCCGACGCTCAGGTCTGGCACGGCTACGACGTCGCCGACGACGGCACCTATTGCCGGCGCCGGCTCGCGCTCAAGGCCGATGCGCAGCGTCGACTGGGCATCGGCAACTTCATCGCCCGGCTGCACCATCCGCGCATCACCGATCCGGCGCATCGCACCGGCATTCTGTCGCTGCTATTCCTGGCGCGTGCCTTCATTCCCTATGAATACGGCAAGCGCCTGCACGGCGAGGAAGGCGCAAGCTTCGGCACCTGGATGCAGCACTGCCGCAACGTGCTCATGGACGCCTTCGGCACCGCCGGCTTTCTGTGGCACTGGCTGCGCGATCGCACGCTGGCCGAGCGCAAGTTCCCGTCCATCATCGTGCACCCGCGCGTGCCGCGTTACAGCCTCGACTTCCACGCCGAGCAAGAGCCCAACCCCGAAAGCCGCGTGACCCTGGGCGAAGAAGTCGACGCGCTCGGCATGCCGCGCCTGGTGGTGGACTGGCGCTACACGCACGGCGACGTCGAGACCGTGCGCCGCTCCCTGCTGCTGCTGGCGCGCGACATCCAGCACAGCGGCATCGGCCGCTTCGACTACGACCCCAACTCGGTGGAGTTCGAAATGACCCGCTACGGCGCCTACGGCGGCCATCACATCGGCACCACGCGCATGGGCACCGACCCGCGCAGCAGCGTCGTCGACGCCGACTGCCGAGTGCACGGCGTGGACAACCTCTACATCGCCAGCGCCGCGGTATTCCCCACTTCGAGCCAGGCCAATCCGACGCTGACCGTGGTCGCGCTGGCCCTGCGCCTGGCCAACCATCTGAAGACGCAGGCGCGCCGGGTGGTGCCCCTGTTCCCGAACGAGGTACAACGCTCCGGCCCACGCCCTCAGGGCGAAAGTCCGGCTCCCGCCGACACCATGAGGGCGGTGTCGTGAGCGGCGCCATCCGCGCACCGCGCCGCGTGCTCGTGCTGGGCGCCGACGGCTTCATCGGCCGTCGCGTGCTCGAAGCGCTGGGCGGCTGCGACTGGGCCCATCCGATCGCGGCGGGACGCCGCATTGCCGCGCAGCCCGCTGCCGACGGCGAAGCCGAACGCATCCGCCTCGACGCCACCGACGAGCAGGCCCTGGTCAAGGTCCTGCGCAATGTCGACGCCGTGGTCAACTGCGTCGCCGGCAAGGCCCAGACCATCATCGACAACGGCCATGCACTGTTCGCCGCGGCCGAGAACAGCGGCCGGCCGCGCATCGTCCACCTGAGCACGATGTCGGTCTACGGCTCGGCCACGGGCGTCGTCGACGAGACCTCACGCCTGCACGGCGACCTGGGCGCCTACTGCGTCGCCAAGCTCACGGCCGAGTACAACGCGCTGCACTACCGGCGCAGCGTGATCCTGCGACCCGGCTGCGTCTACGGCCCCGGCAGCCCGCAGTGGAGCGGCCGCATCGCCGGCTGGCTGCGCGCCGGCCGCATCGGCGATCTGGGTATCGCCGGCGACGGCTGGAGCAACCTGGTCCACGTCGATGACGTGGTGCAGGCCGTGCTGCGCTCGCTGACGCGCGAAGTCGAAGGCGAGATCTTCAATCTCGCGCAGCCGTCACCGCCGACCTGGAACGAATACTTCCTGCGTTACGGCAAGGCCCTGGGTTGCGTGCCGGTGCAGCGCATCAGCGCGCGCAAGCTCAAGCTGGAAACCAGGCTGCTGGCGCCGCCGCTCAAGGTCGCCGAGAGGCTCGGCCGACGCTTCGGCCTGCACGATCTGCCCGATGCGATTCCGTCCTCGCTGCTGGGCCTGTTCCGCCAGGAGATCCGGCTCGACGTGCGCAAGGCCAGCGAACGCCTGGGCATGCGCTGGACGCCGCTGAAGCAGGGCATCGAGCAGACCGCCGCCTGGTATCGCACGGGCGAGCGCGAAGCCCGCGCGATCGAAGGCCGCATCGCCTGAGCCGTCGCCTGCGCGACGGCCCGGCGGCCCGGCGGCCCGGCGGCCGCCATTCGAGAAATCATTCAGAGGTCGTGCGGGGCTTGCCGCGCCTTGTGCCAGCCCTCGGCCCTACGGGCTTCAGAGCACGAAACTGTCGGCCCGGCTCGTCAGCTCAGGGGCCGCCCGAAATGCGCTCTGAGTTCGGCCCCCACGATGTGGTTGATGAAGCTCTGATCGTCGGTGTTCGAATCGCGATCGCGGTACTGCCAGTACGGACGCACCCATAGCCAGTTCAGCAACTCGTAGCGCAGATCGACGCCCGCCAGCTGCAGATCGTCGCGCCGGGCCTGCTCGCCACCCTGCGCATCGAACTTGTTCTGCGAGTAGGTATAGCTCGCAACCATCGTAGTCTTCGGCGTGATGCGCCAGTTCAGGGCCGCACCGACACCGGTATCGATGATCGCATTCGATCCGCTGGCGAAGCTGTCGATACGCCGGAAAGCCTGCAGGCTCGCCGAAGTTTTCACGCTGAAGATGCGCGTATAGCTGAACTCACCCGTGAAGCCCGACACCTCGTCGTGGCGATTGGCCGGGTCGGTGGCGTCGAGCAAGGTCAGATCGCGATCGCTGAAGCCCACCCGCAGGCTCGTCGTGCTGAAGTTGGCGATGTCGTAGTCGAGCGTCAGCAGCATCGACACCTCATCGAACTTCATTTCGTTGTTGTCGCCGGTGTACTCGCCGTCGATGTACTCGCCGAGCACGCCGGCGCGCAGCCGAGCCAACCCCAGATACTTGAGCGCCAACGTGCCCGCGTTCTCCTGCAGCATGAACTCGGGATAGTTCGGCAGCGGCAGCTCCGAGCGATAACCACGTCCGCCGGCTTCGAGTCGCCAGCGCGGCGTCATCAGCCAGCCGGCGTTGCCCTCCAGCGAGCGATCGAACTGCTGCGTGAGATCGGAGATATTGAGATCGGCGAACGATGCGACCCGTCGCTCCTGGTGGTAGCGCAGAAAGCCGTCCACTTGCGAGCCGACCTTCCACAGCCATTCGCCATCGATGGCGTGCTCGTCATGGTCGATTTCGGTGAAGTGCTCGTATTCGAGCCGCCGGCCTTCGAGATCGAGATTGAAGGTCTGCAGCCCGGCGCGATAACGCGCGCCGACACCGACGATATAGCGCAGCACGTTGTCGTCGCGCTGAGGATCGCCGTTCTGCCGCAAGGCCTCGTCGGTGTCCTCGGTCTCGAACAGATTGCTCTGGTGTTCGACCTGCACGCCGCCGTAAGGCACCCAGTCCAGCTCGGCGCGCGCGGACGCGCTCCAGGCCAGCGGCAACACGGACAGGCTCAGCAGGACGAAAGGCCCATGCGGGCAACGGATGGTAGTCAGACGAGCGGGCTCAGCAGATGCGTTTCGCCATCGGCGCGGCCTGGCGTGCCGCCTGATGCGCGGGCATGGACGAGTTCATCATCATCGCCTCGGCACCCGACATCGAAACCGGCGCATCGTGGCCTGCAAGCCGGCCCTCGCCCGCACCGCGTCCACGCTTGCGCAGAACGAAGTTGAGCGAGCGCACGAGCGGGAACACGCGCGGACCGCGAACCAGATAGCGATGCGCGAGCCGGCGCGGGTCCTGCAGCAGGCGATAGGCCCATTCGAGCCCCACGCTCTGCATCCAGCCCGGTGCACGACGTTCGTGTCCGGTGATGAAATTGATCGAGGCGCCGATGCACAGCGCGAGTCCCTTGGCGATGCCGCGCTCGCGCAGGCGACCTGCGACGATCTCCTGCTGCGGCGAACCCACCGCCAGCAGGCAGAAGCGGAACGGGCTGCTCTGTTCGATGAACTCGAGCGTGCGCAGCACCTCGTCCTCGCGCGAGATGAAGCCCATCGGCGGGTTGTAATGCTGCAGGTTCTGCAGTCCGTAGCGCTCGCGCAGCGTCTGCGCCTGCTCGGCCGTAGTGCCGATCAGCACCAGCTTGTCGCTGGGCTTGATGATGTCGCGAAAGAGTTTGGCGGTCAGGTCGCTGCCCGTGCAGACCGGCATGCGCAGCCCGCGAATCGCGCGCAGCAACAGCGCGATGAAGCGACTGTCGAGCAGGACATAAGTCGCTCGCGCATAGGCCTCGCGCAGGCGACTGTCGTCCTTGAGTCGTATCAGATGATCGGCGTTGGGCGTCACCACACAGCCGAACTGGCCCTGCCCGAAGTCCGCCGCCTCTTCCGCAACCTGCGGAAGATCGAAATCGTCGAAGCAAATCGCTTCCTGCGTCATTGTCGCCTTCCCTAGCGAAGACCCGCCGTCTACAACGGCAGATCGGTGATCCGATCGTTTCTTAACCGCTTGTACTCACGCCTCGCCGCCAGATGGCCGCCTTGACGTTCAGGTCAGGCCGGATTCTGAACAAACATCCCGGCCTGAAAATGAACACGCTCTCAGCTTAATTCGAACCGCGGTTAGCGAGATTCCCTAAAAGTAGACAATGGTTAGACGAGAACGTAGACAAAACATACTCGGGAACACGGCTTGCTGGGGCCATCGATAAAACCGATTACGCAGTAAGGCATCGTTCACTCGCCTCGTTCATTAATGAAGCCAGAGTGAATTCTGGCTGTGGCCATGGCGTTAGCCGACGATCGCCGCAGCAAACCGATACGAACGACGTCACATCCGCGGTGTTTCATACGCCGCCATTGGATCAGGGGATGCATGGCATGGATGCCACTTTTGCGAGGCGAGCTTGCGACCGGCTGTTGTGGAGCCGCCACCGATGAATCGCCCCTCGGCGGGTTTCGCTCTCGCGCTGAGCCTGGTCATGGCATTCGCGATGCCTTCGAGCCTGCTCGCCGCGCAGGGTGAGTCCCTGCAGACCGCGGCCGCGAGCGCTTCGGCACAGCGTTTCCAGCTGGACACCGACCTGGTTCTCGATCGCACGCCGATGCCGCAGATCGCCACGCGCGAGGCGGCCCGCATCGAGCCGCCGGCCAGCACCACGCCCAGTCCGCTGCCCGCCCATCTCGACGACGTGATCGCGGCCCAGTCCGCTCCGCTGCTCAAGCTCGGGCCGGGTGACGCCGTCACTATCCACGTTTTCGGTCGCCCCGAGTTCGACACCACCGCCTACGTCGATCGCGACCAGACGCTCAACGTGCCGCTGGCCGGTCGCGTCAAGGTCGGCGGCCTGTCGCCCAGCGATGCCGGCGCCGAAATCGCCAAGGCACTCGTCGAAGGCGAATTCCTGGTCAATCCGCAGGTCAGCCTCGAACTCGAGCAGTTCCGCAGCCAGCAGATTTCGGTGCTCGGCGAGGTCCGTGCACCGGGCCGCTTCGCGCTCGAGGCGCAGACCTCGGTGCTCGACGTGCTGGCCCAGGCCGGGGGCGTCAACACCGCCGGCGCCGACCTGATCTACCTGATGCGACGCACCGCCGACGGGCGCGTGCAGCACATTCCGGTGAACCTGCGCGAACTCGTCGGCGACCGCGCCATCAGCACGGCCGTCGCGCTGCAGGGCGGCGACACCGTCTACGTGCCGCGCGCCGACCAGTTCTACGTCTACGGCGAAGTGCAGTCGCCCAACATGTACCGGCTCGAACCCGGCACCACCGTGGTCCAGGCCATCGCCCGCAGTGGCGGCCTGACGCCGCGCGGCAGCGACAACCGCATCGAGATCCGTCGCAAGCAGGACAACGGCGACTATCGCAGCTTCACCGCCGATCTCTCCGAAGTCGTGCGGCCCGACGACGTGATTCGTGTCAAGGAGCGTATTTTCTAAATGTCGGACCGCAATCTTCCGGCGCCGCTGCCCGGCACGCCGCCGCCTTACGCCTATTCCGCCATTCCCGAGCAATACGCCCATCCGGGCATTTCGCTGGCGCAGCTGTGGGCCATCGTCTGGGCCTATCGCAAGTTCACCGTGATCATGGTGGGCGGCGCGCTCGTGGCGGCCGTGGTGCTGACCAAGCTCATGCCCAAGAGCTTCGATGCCACCGCGACGCTGATGGTCGACTACGAAGTCAACGATCCGCTCGGCGGGCGCGAGTTTCCGGTCAGCCTCATGGGCAGCTACATGGCCACGCAGACCCAGCTGATCAAGAGCCCCGCCGTGCTGTCGCCGGTGATCGAGAAGCTGGGCCTGCGCGACGACCCGGCCTGGACCGAGGGCTACAAGGGCGACGCCACGCAGCGCGACGAGTGGATACGCGAGCGCCTGGCCAAGAATCTCACGGTCGAGAAAGGCGACTGGAGCAGTCAGCTCATCAACATCACCTACACGGCGGAATCGGCGCAGGAAGCCGCGCGCATCGCCAATACCGTCGGCGAGGTCTACGCCGAGCAGCAGTTCCTGCGCATGACCGGCCCCGCGGCCGAACGCGCGCAGCGCTACACCGAGCAGCTCGAGGAGCTCAAGCGCAAGGTGGACGACAGCCAGACCCAGCTCACCGAGTTCCGCCAGCGCAGCAAGCTGCTCGATTCGGGCATGGCCAACGACATCGATTTCGAGCGCCTGTCCAGCCTGGAGGCCAAGCTGCTCGAAGCCCGCGA
Organism: Hydrocarboniphaga sp.; assembly: GCA_023254435.1. Taxonomy (GTDB): domain Bacteria; phylum Pseudomonadota; class Gammaproteobacteria; order Nevskiales; family Nevskiaceae; genus Hydrocarboniphaga. Next base: position 1,092 of record JALRLM010000463.1, on the reverse strand, counting down.
AACCCGTCGCATGGCCGAATCGCGCACGCTGGGCGACCAGCAGGTACGCGATGCCACGCTGGGTGCCAACTCGATCCAGTCGCTCAAGGCCGAACTCGGCACGCAGCGCGCCAAGCTGGCCGAATTCGGCGCCACGCTGGGCCCCAAGCATCCCGAAGTGCTGGAGCTGCAGTCGCAGATGCAGGCCACGCAGCGCGCGCTCGATGCCGAAATGCAGCTCTACCAGGGCAATGCCAGCAATCAGGTCAGCACCGCGCGCGCGGTGGAGAAGCAACTGCAGGCCGCGGTCGAGGCCGAGCGCGCCAAGGTGCTCGACAAGCGTCGCCTGCAGGACGAAGGCGCGTCCTACGAGCGCGCGCTGCAGTCCGCGCAGACGCTCTACCAGCGCGCGCTCGACGGCTACGACCAGATCGTGCTGACCTCGGGCGGCAACTACAACAACGTGCGCTTCGTGGCGCGCGCCGCGCCGCCGGTGAAGTCGGCCAAGCCCAAGCCGCTCGTCAACATCGTGCTGGGCCTGATGTTCGGCGGCTTCGTCGGCGTGGCTGGCCCGCTGGCCTTCGAGCTGTTCAACCGCCGCATCCGCCATCGCGACGATCTCGATCGCGACTTCGGCATTCCGGTGCTGGCCGAATTCGATCGCGTACCCAAGATGGTGGAGGCGCTGTGAGCCGTAAATCCAATACCGTGACGCGCGACGAACTCGATATCGACGCCGAGCGTCAGCTCGAACGTGCGCTGATCCGCCTGCGCCAGCTGCCGCAGGAGGCCATCGACGCCATCGCCTCGCGCCAGCGCAGCCAGGAGCTGTCGTTCGCCGAAGCGGCGCAGGCGCTGGGCTATGCGACGACCGCCGACGTCGAAGCCGCGCAGGCCAGCTGCCGCAAGATGGTGGTGGTCGAAAAACCGCCGCTCAAGCCCGGCGCCGCGCTGACGCTCGCGCACGACCCGTTTCATCCGCACAGCGAAAAGATCCGCGCGCTGCGTACCGAGCTGATGCTGCGCCACGACAACAAGCGCGCCAACGTGCTGGCCGTGGTGAGTCCGCGCGCGCGCGAAGGCCGCTCGGTGCTGGCCGCCGAAGTGCTCGGC
>JALRLM010000418.1 GCA_023254435.1 Hydrocarboniphaga sp. | reverse complement strand
AAGAGCTTCCACTGCGCATCGACCTTGCGTCGTGATCGCAGCGTGAATCGGCGTAGCCCCTTGCTGTGCAGATTCCCAAACACTGGCTCGACGATGCCCAGCCGGCGGCTGTACAGCAGCCTGCCTTCGCGTGTGTCGATGCGCTGCTTCATGGCCTGCGTGTGCGGATGTGTCTCGCGCACCTTGGTGCCGTCGAAGAAGGTCACCTGTCGGCCGGGCTTTGCCCCGGTGCGTTGGCCCATCCTGGCGGGAGAGGGCAGCGGGCCTTGTCTGGCGCCCGCCGCTTGCAGATTCGCGCTACAGCAAGCGGCTGCCCGCATACGTGCCCGGCACCAGTATGGGCAGTTGCACGTCGCTCATGTCCACCGTGTACGGGTTGACGTAGAGCAGGCCCAGCGCAGGTTCCAGCGCGGTGGTCACGGGCGGAACCGGCAGGCCGCTGAGGTAGTTGATGATGCCGGTGACACCCGACAGGCCTTCGGCGCTGACGATGGCGGCGTACTGCACGTGCTGCGGGTAGAACAGCAGGCCCACTTCGTCGCCGTCCTGCAGGCGCTCGCCCACGGCGGGCAGCAGGATGCGATCGTCTTCATTGATGTTGCGGTTGTCGGTGTGCTCGCCTTCGGTGAAGGCGCTCACCTGATCGTCGACCAGAATCAGCTGGCCGGCGCGGCGTATGCCCACGCCCACGAAGGCGTTGGTGCTTTGCGTGGGCAGCGCCAGATCGCCGCGCGTCACGGTGAGCCGGCCGATGGTGGCGGCGCCCGCCAGCACCTTGTCGGTGCCGCTGATGGTCGTTACCGGCACAAAGCTGGGCGTGACCGCCAGCGCGCTCACTTCGGCACTGGCGCTGGCCAGCGTGGCCGGCACGGCGCCGCCACCGCTCAGCGATCCGACCGGGAAGCGATCCAGCGCCAGGCCGGCATCGGTGGCCGGTGCGCCGCTGGTGTCGGCGATCGAAATGCAGATGCGCGGCAGTGCATCGTAGGCGGTGGAATCGGCGCCTTTGAGGTGATGGTCGAACCAGCCCAGGATCGCGTCCACGCCCACCACGCCGCCGCAGTTGGCGCTGCCTTCGGTCTGCGCGGCGAGCGGGTTCATGTGGCCGCCTTCGGTGGAGATCAGGTGCACGTCGCCGCCGGCCTCGGAGAAGTAGCGGTAGTTCCAGTACGCCTCGGTGAGGTTGAACAGCACGTCGCGATTGCCCTGCACGAACAGAGCGGGCACTTCGCGCAGGCGCGCACGGCTTTCGCCGAAGCCCCAGCTGGCGCCGGCCCTCTGCTGGCGGCGGAAGTAGTTCATGCCGTGAGTGTCGAAGAACGGAATCATCTCGTCTTCGGTCACTGCCCGCGGCAGTGCGGTGGGGCGGCTCACGGCGGCGATCAGGTCGGCGCGCGAGCGCACGTTGAAGGCGCCCAGCCCCTGCGGGCCGATGGTGTTGCACAACGTGGCGACGATGGGCGTGTTGCTGACGTTGCCGGCAATGGCGAGTACGCACAGCAGGCCGCCAAAGCCGAGCTTGAGCGAATCGCCCGGCAGCAGGCTGTACATCAGGCCGTGCCAGGTGCCGTTGGGCACGATGGCGTCGATGCGCGCATCGAGCGCGGCCAGCGACATCTGAAAGCCGCCGCCGTAGCTGTAGCCCAGCGTGCCCACCTTGATATCGCGTTCGACGCCAGTGCCGCTTTCGCGCTCGATGCCGAATTCTTCGGCGTGATCGTAGGCCCAGTCGAGCAGGGCGCGCGCGTCCTGCGTTTCCATGGCCGGATCGATGATGCGCGCGTTGCTGCTGGTGGATTCGCCGTGGCCGCGTTCGTCGAAGCTGATGACGACGTAGCCGTGATACGGCAGCGCCTGCGTGAGCGCGTCGATGGAGCCGAAGTGCGCCATCTCGGGATGCAGCGTGCCGTCGGCGGCCAGCGCGGTTTCGCGCACACCGCCGTAGCCGTGGCTTTGCAGGATCAGCGGCGCGGTGTCGCCTGCGCAGCGCTCGGGCGTCATCACGGTGAAGAAGATTTCGGTGGTCGCGGCCGGGCTGGCGGTGGCGTCGCTGTCCGAGGGCGTGGCGATGACCAGGCTGTGCTGCGTGGCCTGCGGTGCCGTGGGCGTGGTGCAGCTGGGGCCATCGTCGCCACCGCCGCCATCATCGTCGCCGCCGTAGGACCCGCCGCCGGCCGAGCAGCCGGTCAGGGTCACGAGCAGGGCCATGCAGGCCGCCAGAGCATGCTGTCGCATCG
>JALRLM010000219.1 GCA_023254435.1 Hydrocarboniphaga sp. | reverse complement strand
CGCCGCCGACATCGGCTGGCGCGAGTTCTTCACCGATCCGCATCTGCAGAAGCTCATCGAGACCGCGCTGCAGAACAATCGCGATCTGCGCGTAGCCGCGCTCAATGTCGAGGCTGCCCGCGCGCAGTACCGCATCCAGCGCGCAGAGCTGTTTCCGGCTATCGGCGTGACCGGCAGCCACCAGTCGAGCAAGTTTCCGTCCGGCGTGTTCGGCGCCGGCGGCGGTGCGGGCGGTGGCGCGACCATCGGCACCGACGAGATCAACCGCTTCAACAACGTCGGCGTCGGCATCACCAGCTACGAACTCGACCTGTTCGGCCGCATCCGCAGCCTCAAGCAGGCGCGGCTGGCCGACTATCTGGCCCTGCAGGAAACACGGCGCGCGACGCAGATCAGCCTGGTCGCCGAAGTGGCCAACGCCTACTTTGCCGTGCTGACCGACCAGCGCCTGATCGCCGGCACCGCCGACGTGCTCAAGAGCCAGGAATCGACGCTGGGCCTTTCGCGCCAGCGCCTCGAAGCCGGTGCCACCGATGCGCTGACCGTGCACCAGGTGGAGACCTCGGTCTACACCGCGCGCGCGAATCTGGCGCGTTACGAGCGCCAGCTGCAGCTCGATCGCAATGCGCTCACGCAACTCATCGGCCTGCCCCAGCTGCCGGCCGATCTGCCGCTGGATACGGTGATCGACGAAAACGCGCTGGCCACGCCGCTGTCGGCCGGCCTGCCGTCGGAGCTGCTGACGCGCCGCCCCGACGTGCTCGCGGCCGAACAGCAGCTCATCGCCTCCAATGCCAATATTGGCGCGGCGCGCGCCGCGTTCTTCCCGAACATCACGCTGACGGGCAGCTACGGCACCGCGAGCACCGAGCTCGATGGCCTGTTCAAGGACGGCACCGAGGCCTGGAGCTTCGCGCCCTCGATCACGATCCCGATCTTCGCGGCAGGCGCCAACAAGGCCAGTCTCGATGCCGCCAAGCTGCAGAAGGACATCGGCATCGCACAGTACGAAAGCGCCATCCAGGCCGCGTTTCGCGAGGTGTCCGATGCACTGGCCGCACGCGCCACGCTCGACCGCCAGGTAGAAGCCCAGCAGGGTCTGGCGACCGCGACTTCGCAGAGCTTCAAGCTCGCCAACCTGCGGTTCGAACGCGGCGTCGATGACTACCTGACCGTGCTCGACTCGCAGCGCTCGCAGTACACCGCGACGATGGATCTGGAATCGATCAAGCTGTCGCGCCTGCAGAACCTCGTCACCCTGTACAAGGTGCTCGGCGGCGGCTGGTCGGAGCATACGGTGACGGCGGCGGCGCAGCCCGCGCCATAGCGCCCTTCGGCTGAAATGGGGTGGGCCTGCAACAGGCCCCGCCCCACCCAAAAAAGCGGACCCATCCAGGTCCGCTTTTTTTGCGTGTGATTTCCATGCCGGCGCCGGATAAGCCTCGACATCAGGCAGGGTGCCCCGATACCGGGGCGACCCGATCCACCTTGTGCCGTCGCAGCGCAGGCCCTCATCGAGGTCCGCAGAAGTCCTGGGCAAAGTGTCGGTCACCGCCGGCAGCACACAAGGCAAAGACACGCTGGCCCCGACACAGGATCGCGCGCATAGAAAAAGGGCGGGTCTTTCGACCCGCCCTGAATAACAACACCCCTAGGAGAAACTCAAAGCGGTATTACGGGTTGTAGGCCTTCTCGCCATGCTCGGAGACGTCCAGACCCTCGCTCTCGGCTTCTTCGCTGGCGCGGATGCCGATGGTGTACTTGAGGATCAGCAGCGTGACCGCGGTAACCACGGCGGAGAGCACGATGGCGACCAGCACGGCCTTGACCTGGATCAGGATCTGCGACGACGAATAACCAGCCGTCAGCTCCACCCAGTTGTTGTAGACGCCGACGCCGCCCTTGGCCGGATCGACGTACACACCCGTGAGCACGGCGCCGATGATGCCGCCGACCGCGTGGACACCAAAGGCGTCGAGCGCGTCGTCATAGCCGAGCCACTTCTTGAGGTAGGCCACCGCGAAGAAGCAGACCACGCCGCAGAGCAGACCGATGATCAGCGCACCGTTCACACCGACGAAGCCGCAGGCCGGGGTGATGCCGACGAGGCCGGCGATGGCGCCCGAGATGATGCCCAGCAGCGAGGGCTTGCCCTTAAAGATCCACTCGGCGAAGAACCAGGCGATACCGGCAGCGGCGGTCGCGAAAGCCGTGTTGGCAAAAGCCAGCACCGCATAGCCGTTGGCTTCGAGGTTGGAGCCGGCGTTGAAGCCGAACCAGCCGAACCACAGCAGCGAGGCGCCGATCATGCTCATGACCAGGCTGTGCGGAGCCATCGGCGTCTTGCCGTAGCCCGAACGCTTGCCGAGGATGATCGCGGCGACCAGACCGGCCACACCGGCATTGATGTGCACCACGGTGCCGCCCGCGAAGTCGAGGGCGCCGAGCTGCCAGAGGTAACCGGCGGTAGCGTTGAGTTCGTCGACCTTGGCCAGATCCGTGTAGGAATCCGGACCCGCCCACCACCAGACCATGTGCGCCATCGGTACGTAGGCGAACGTGAACCAGATCACCACGAACAGCAGCACCGCGCTGAACTTGATGCGCTCAGCGAAGGCGCCGACGATCAG
>JALRLM010000209.1 GCA_023254435.1 Hydrocarboniphaga sp. | reverse complement strand
CAGCGCCCGGCCCAGTTCGGCCTGCCGGCCGTCGATGCGATCCAGCAGGTCGCTGCGGATCTCGGCCAGCACGTCGTCGCGGCCGCGTGCGGGCAGATAGCCGGCCACCGCCTCGAGATAGGCATCGACGGAGGCGAGCAGCGCGGGGGTCAGGGGGGCGGCGGTCGAGGCAGAGGGCGAGCGGCTCATGCGGGCGGCTCCAGCAGGTCGTTGAGGGCAAGGGTGGTGGCCTGCCAGTCGCGGCTCAGCGCGGCGAGCATGTCGACGCCTTCGGCCGAGAGCTGGTACCAGCGTTTTTCGCGGCCTTCGTCGGCCCGCCATTGGCTGCTCAGCAGGCCCTGGGTTTCGAGCCGGCGGACCAGCGGGTAGAGCGTGCCTTCGTCGATGTCGACGCCGGCCTGCTGCAAGTGCTTGCGCAGCGAGTAGCCGTACTGCGGCTCGCGCAGGCTGGCCAGCACGGCCAGCACCAGCACGCCGCGGCGCAGTTCCAGTCGCAGTTTGTCGAGACGCTCTTCGTCCATCGGTCGGCGCGGTCGGGCAGTTCACGACACTGTGTGTCGTACAGTGTCGTTACTGTGCGCCGCACAGGGTCCGATTGCAAGCCCCGTCTTCATGGCGGGGCCGTGCCGATGGAATGCGAGCCTCAGTCGATGGGTCGCACGCGAAAGTTCTTGTTCTTGATCTTGCCCTCGCGCAGGCGCTTGAGCGCCACGGCGGCCAGCTTCTTGTCGATGGCGACGTAGGTGCGCGTGTCGAAGCCGCTGATCTTGCCCACGGCCTCCACGGGCAGGCCGGCGCTGCCGGTCAGCGCGCCGACGATGTCGCCCGGGCGCAGCTTGTCGCGACGGCCGCCGTCGATGCACAGCGTGACGCGCGTCGGGATCACCGGCTTGTCGGCGACCTTGGCCGGCAGCGACAGCTTCTGCGTCGGCACACTGTGGCCCAGGTGCGCCTCGATGGCGGCGACACGGGCTTTTTCGCGATGCGCGAACAGGTGCAGCGCCAGGCCACTGCGGCCGGCGCGGCCGGTGCGGCCGACGCGATGCACGTGAGCGTCGGCATCGGCCGGCAGCTCGTAGCTGATCACGGCGGCGAGTTCGGGAATGTCGAGCCCGCGCGCGGCGACGTCGGTGGCTACCAGCACGCGATAGCTGCCGTTGGTGAAGCGCACCAGCACTTCGTCGCGCTCGCGCTGCTCGATGTCGCCATGCAGGCCCAGCACCGCGTAGCCGCGCCTGGACAGCTGCTGTTCCACGTCCTGCGCATCGCGCCGCGTGTGGCAGAACACCAGCGCCGATTCGGGCCGATGCTGGCTCAGCAGCTGCGCCAGCGCGTCGATGCGGCGCGTGGGGTCGATCTCGTAGAAGTGCTGCCGGATCTGCGAGGGCTGGCCCTCGGTATCCACGGTGATTTCCAGCGCATCGCGCTGCAGCGTGCGCGAGAAGTCGCGCACGATGTCGTTGTAGGTGGCCGAGAAGAACAGCGTCTGCCGCGTCGCCGGCGTGTGCGACACGATGGCGCGGCTGGCCTCTTCGAAGTCGCCGTCGAGCATGCGGTCGGCCTCGTCGAGCACGAGCACGCGCAGCGCCGACAGGTCCAGCGAGCCCTGATCCAGATGCTCCAGCACGCGGCCGGCCATGCCGACGATGATGTGCGGCGCATGCTCCAGCGAGGCCAGCTGCGGTCGCTGCGAAATGCCGCCCGACAGCTGCGTGATCTTGATGTTGGGCAGGCAGCGGGCGAGCCGGCGGATTTCCTTGGTGATCTGGTCGGCCAGCTCGCGCGTGGGGCACAGCACCAGCGCCTGCACCGCCTGCAACGACGCATCGAGCCGCGACAGCAGGCCCAGGCCGTAGGCCGCGGTCTTGCCACTGCCGGTGCGCGCCTGGCCGATCACGTCGCGGCCGGCCAGGATCGGCGGCAGGCTCTGCGCCTGGATCGGCGTCATGCGCGCGAAGTCCAGCGAATCGAGCGCCTGCAGCAGCTCGGGCATCAGGCCCAGGCTGGCGAAGGCCTGCGCTTCGGCGTCGATGGGGGCTGCGTCGGTAGGGACGGCGGGATCGGGTGTATCGCTCACGGCAGGCTCATGTCGGGGTGGCCGCGCGAGGCGTCCGGCCGCGCATTGTGCGCCAATTGCGGCGGCCTCTTGCGGACCGTCGCGGCGTGATGCGGTAGCCTCGCGCTCCAAACCGGGGCTAGGCCCCTCAAATGCGGAGTTTTTGATGGCAAGCGTTCACTTCATCGGCGGCGAAAAGGGCGGAGTCGGCAAGTCGCTGGTCGCGCGCCTGTTGGCGCAGTATCTGATCGACCGGCGCCAGCCGTTTCTGGGTTTCGATTCCGATCGCTCGCACGGCGCGCTGCTGCGGTTCTATTCGGGCTACGCATCGCCGGTGGCGATCGACCGCTTCGAGAGCCTGGACGCGGTGCTCGAAGCCGCGACCGAAGAACCCGAGCGTCGCATCCTGGTGGACCTGGCCGCGCAGACGCACGAGCCGCTGGTGCGCTGGCTCGACGAGTCGGGCGTGCTCGAGCTCAGCGCCGAGCTGGGCCTGTCGCTGCGCTACTGGCACGTGATGGATTCGGGCCGCGATTCGGTGGACCTGCTGGCGCGCTGGATCGAGCGCTTCGGCAAGCAGCTGCCGCTGGTGATCGTGCTCAACGCGGCACGCGGCGATGATTTTTCGATCTTCGAGCAGTCGGGCCTGCGCCAGCGCGCCGCCGAACTGGGCGCGACCATCATCGAGCTGCCGCGCCTGCACGAGGCGGTGATGACCAAGATCGACGCGCGCAGCATCAGTTTCTGGGCCGCCGCCAACAGCGAGGACAAGACCCACACCGGACTGGGCCTGCTCGAGCGCCAGCGAACCAAAGTCTGGCTGCGCAAGTCCTACGAGGCCTTCGCCACTCTGGAGATCTGAAGATGGAATTTCGTCAGCTGGGCCGCTCCGGCCTCAAGGTGCCCGCGCTGTGCTTCGGCACTGGCACCTTCGGCGGTGTCGGCGACATGTTCAGCAAATGGGGCGCCTCTGACGTGGCCGAGGCGACGCGGCTGGTCGACGTGTGCCTGGAATCGGGGCTTAATTTCTTCGATACCGCCAACGTCTATTCGCGCGGCGCGTCCGAGGAGATCCTGGGCCAGGCCGTCAAGGGCCGTCGCGATCAGGTGCTGATCTCGACCAAGGGCACTTTCACGACGGGCCCGTCGCCCAACGACAAGGGCTCGTCGCGCTACAACCTGATCCGCGCCTGCGAAGCCAGCCTCAAGCGCCTGGGCACCGACCATATCGACCTGTATTTCATGCACGGCTTCGACGCGCTGACGCCGGTCGACGAGCAGTTGCGCACGCTGGACGATCTGATCACCGCCGGCAAGATCCGCTACATCGGCTGCTCCAACTACTCGGGCTGGCACGTCATGAAGGCGCTGGCCACCAGCGAGCGCTACGGCCTGGCGCGCTACGCGAGCTACCAGGGCTATTACTCGCTGCTGCATCGCGAGTACGAGTGGGAGCTGATGCCGCTGGCGCTCGACCAGGGCCTGGGCACCATGGTCTGGAGCCCGCTGGGCTGGGGTCGCCTGACCGGCAAGATTCGTCGCGGCAGCAATGCCAGCGGGCGCATCGCGCAGGGCGGCGCGGCGGGCGGGCCGCCCGTTGATGACGAGCATCTGTACGCCATCGTCGACGTGCTCGACGGCGTCGCGGCCGAAACCGGCAAGAGCGTGGCGCAGGTGGCACTGAACTGGCTGCTGTCGCGCCCCAGCGTCAGCACGCTGGTGATCGGTGCGCGCAACGAGGAGCAGCTGCGCCAGAACCTCGGTGCGCTGGGCTGGCAGCTCAGCGCCGAGCAGATCGCCAGGCTCGACGTGGCCAGCCAGCGCAAGCCGATCTACCCGTACTGGCACCAGATGGATTTCAACGAGCGCAATCCCAAGCCCACGGCGTGGTGATCGCGTAGCCGGCCGCGCCGGTGCGTAGAACGAAACGGGCCGCGATGCGGCCCGTTTTTTTGGTTCGTCAGCGCTGCGCTGGATGGTCGCTGCGCTCGGGATCGGTTTCGATGGGTATCGAGCTTTGATCGACGGCCGGCTTGTACATCCGTGACTGTGTCCAGCGCTCGAACGGGACGACCGGCGTCATGTCGGCCTCCAGCGGCAGACCCTGGCATCCGTTCAGCAGCGGGAGCGCCAGAAGCGCAACAATCGAAAGCCATTTCATTGGGGCACTCTTTCGGTGGCGTCACGACGCCGAGCTCTCGGCCGTTCACTGCGTCGGGCGTCGAGGCAACCCATTGTGTGCCCAGAGGAGCCGCATCATGCCCCCAGGCCGTCTGTTTTCGCCGCTGATCCTGCTCGCACTGGCGGGCTGCCATCGTTCCGAGCCCGAGCCAGCCGACACGAACGCGGCGCCTGCCGCCGCCACAGCCGTGGACGCGGAGCCCGCCGCAGCGCCTGTCGCCAAAACCGCTCCGGTGACTTTCGAGGGCTTCGGCCCCGCTCACTTCGGCGATGCCGAAGAGGCTGTGCGCCAGTCCTGGGGGCGGCCCTTCAACGAGGATGTTCCCAGCAACGAGCCCTGCCACATGCTGCTTCCGCAGCGGCCCGCGGATGCCAAGGGCTACATGATCGCGTTCATGATCGAGAACGGGCGCTTCGTGCGTTTCGATGTCGACAGCGATCGCTACACG
>JALRLM010000157.1 GCA_023254435.1 Hydrocarboniphaga sp. | reverse complement strand
ATGTTGAGCAGGTTGCCGACGCTGCCGTCGCGGATCGAGTCGGTGGAATCGCCGACGATGACGGGTCCGGTCACGGCGTAGCCCGAAGCGGTCATCGTCAGCTGGCCCAGCTTCTCGGTCAGCGTCATCTCGCTCAGCAATTTTTCGATCCGGCTCATCGATTCTCGAATCCTTTTGAGGGTAGTCGGTGGGCAGGCGCATCGTAGCGCATTGCTGCGCTGCGTCATGCCAGACTCGCGAACATGCTCAGCCCACGCTCATGCGAACGCGGATAAAGATCGCGGGTCTGCATTAATCTGATGTGTACGAGAGCGGTGCGAAAGCGCGCTACTCTGCGCTCCAGCCTGCACAGAACAAGAACGAACGGAGGCATGATGATCCGCCCGCTTCGACCGCATTGCGCCGCGACCCGCACGGAATCGCATTCATGACACCAGCCCAGCTGGCCGATCTGCCCGACGAGGCCCTGATCGACGCCGTGCAACGCCAGACCTTCGCCTTCTTCTGGGAGGGCGCGCATCCCGTCAGCGGCCTGGCGCCGGATCGGCGCACGATCGCGGCGGCTCGGGGCGATGTTCCCTTCGACGACCTGGTCGCCATCGGCGGCTCGGGCTTCGGCGTCATGGCGATCATCGTCGCCGTCGAACGTGGCTGGGTGACGCGCGAGGCCGCGGTGCAGCGCCTCAACGCCATGCTCGACGTGCTCGTGCGCGCTACCTGCTATCACGGTGCGTATCCGCATTTCATGCATGGCGCCACCGGCGCGACGATTCCCTTCAGCCGCAAGGACGACGGCGGCGATCTGGTGGAGACCGCGCTGCTGCTGCAGGGCCTGCTGTGCGCACGCCAGTACTTTACGCAGGACACGGCCGCCGAGGCCTCGATCCGCAATCGCATCACCTGGATCTGGGACGACATGGAGTGGACCTGGTACCAGCAGGACGGCCGCAAGCTGCTCTACTGGCATTGGAGTCCCAACAACGGCTGGGGCATGGATCATGAGATCCACGGCTGGAACGAATGCCTGATCGCCTATGTTCTGGCGGCCGGCTCCAAGCGTTATCCGATCGATCCCGTGGTCTATCACCGCGGCTACGCGACGGGGCGCGACTTCATCAACGGCAAGAGCTATCACGGCATCGAACTGCCGCTGGGCCAGCCCTACGGAGGGCCGCTGTTCTTCGCGCACTACTCGTTCTGCGGGCTCGATCCGCGCGGCCTGTCCGATCGCTATGCCGACTACTGGGAGCTGTGCTCGCGGCATGTGCATATCAATCGCGCGCACTGCGTGGCCAATCCGGGTGGCTACCAGGGCTACGACGCGCAGTGCTGGGGGCTCACCGCCAGCGACGATCCCGACGGCTATTCGGCGCATGCACCCGACACCGACAACGGCACCATTTCGCCGACCGCCGCGCTGTCGAGCCTGCCTTACGCGCCAGCCGAGGTCATGCAGGCGCTGCGTGGCTTGCTGCGTCGTTACGGCGACAAGGCCTGGCAGCGCTACGGTTTCATCGATGGCTTCAACGACGGCCGCAACTGGTACGCCGACACCTTCCTGGCCATCGATCAGGGGCCCATCGTGGTGATGATGGAAAACCATCGCTCGGGCCTGCTGTGGAAGCTGTTCATGAGCGTGCCCGAGGTGCAGACGGGTTTGCGCCGCCTGGGCTTTTCGAGCCCCTGGCTGGATCGCGGCGCATGAGTGCGGCCGCATCGCTGGACGCGTGGATCGCGCGCGAACTGCAGTACGCTGCCGGCGCGATGATGCGCAGCGTCTCGCGCGTCGATCTGGTCAAGTCGCGCCCGGGCTTCGGCACCGAGATCCGCGCCGCCAAGGGCTCGATCATCGCCTCGCCGGTGCTGGCGTCCTACGATCCCGATCCCGATTACTTCTTCCACTGGTATCGCGACTCGGCCGTCGTGCTCGAGGCCATGCGAGTGCTGCATGCCGACGGCGTGCTCGGCGACGACGAAACCTTCATGCACCTGCGCGACTTTGCGCAGTTCAGTCTTGCGCTGGGCCAGCTCGACGGCATGGCGCGGGTCGACGATGACCGCTGGCGTTCACGCGTGGCGCCCGACTTCGTCCAGTTCCTGCGCGATGCCGATGAACTCGCCGCTGTTCGGCAGCATGCCGTCGCCGCCGAAACGCGCGTGAATCCCGACGGCACGCTCGACATCTCGCGCTGGGCGAGGCCCCAGCACGACGGTCCGCCCTTGCGCGCAATCGCCCTGCTGGGCTGGGTGCGGAACACGAAGCTGGACGCGGCCTTGCAGGCTGCGCTCACTGAACTGATCCGGCGCGACCTGGATTTCACGCTGCATCACTGGCACGAGCCGTCCTACGACATCTGGGAAGAAGAGCAGGGGCTGCATTACTACACGCTGCGCGTGTCGGCTGCGGCGCTCGAGCAGGGGGCAGCCTGGCTGCGGGCGCAGTCGGGTGATGCCGCTCTGGCCGAACGCTGCGTCGAGCAGGCGCAGGCGATCCGCCAGCGTCTCGACGGCTTCTGGCTCGAGGAGGCCGGGCACTTTCGCTCGCGCATTCTGGGCTCGGGCCAGCGATCGGCCAAGGAACTCGACATCGCGGTGATCCTGTCGGCCATCCACAGCTTCGAGGCCGATGCGGCGACGCCGCATTCGGTGCGTGATGCGCGCATGCAGGCCACGTTGCAGGTGCTGGAGCAGCTGTTCGAGCGGCTCTACGCGATCAATCGCGACCGGCCGGCAAAACAGGCGCCCGCGCTGGGCCGTTACGAGGGCGATGTCTACTACTCGGGTGGCGCCTATTTCTTCTCCACGCTGGGCGCGGCGGAGTTCTGCTTTCGCGTCGCACAGGACGCATCGCTGGATCGCCTGCGGGCCGACGCCTGGATCGCGCGCGGCGACGCCTATCTGCACACCGTGCGCGCCTACGCCGGAGCGCAGGGCGAATTGTCGGAGCAGTTCGACCAGAACGACGGCGAGCAGACTTCGGCCCGGCACCTGGCCTGGAGTTACGCCGCCTTCATCTGCACCATCGCCGCACGTCGTCGGGCGCTGTCCGGCCGCTGATGGCGAAAGCCAGAAAAAAAACCAAGGGCAAGGCCGACGAACTCGTTGCGGCCGAGATGGAGAGCGTCGCCGAGTCGCGGCTGAGCCGTCAGCTCGGCCTGGTGCTGCAGGCGCTGCGCGGCTCGGCCGTCGGCCGGATCCTGCTTTGGCTCATCGTGGCGCTCGTGGCGGTGGTGGTGGCCACGGCCTTCGGGCAGGTGCATCTGAACCGCTGGAACCAGCCGTTCTACGATGCCCTGTCGCGTCGCGACTTCAACGACTTCATGACCCAGCTCGGCGTGTTCTTCATGATCGTCGGCTGCCTGCTCGTGCTCAACGTGATCCAGCGCTGGATCGTGGAGCATCTCAAGCTGCGCCTGCGTGAAGGCCTCACGCGCGATCTCGTGCAGCACTGGATGCAGCCGCGCCGCGCTTTCTGGCTCGCCAGTGCCGGCGCGATGGGCGTCAATCCCGACCAGCGCATGCAGGAGGACGCACGCAAGTTCACCGAACTGTCGGCCGACCTCGGCGTGGGCCTGCTGCAGGCGTCGATCCTGTTCGTGACCTTCGCCGGCGTGCTGTGGGGCCTGTCGACGGATTTTTCGTTTCGCATCGGCGACGCCGACTACGCGGTGCCGGGCTTCATGCTGTGGGCGGCGATCGCCTATGCCCTGATCGGCTCGCTGCTGAGCTACTGGATCGGCCGCAGCCTGATCGGCAGCAATGCCGAGCGCTATGCCCGCGAGGCCGATCTGCGCTTCGCGCTGGTGCGCGTCAACGAACACCTGGACGGCATTTCGCTGGCGCGCGGCGAGGCCGATGAGGGCCGGCGCATCAATCGCTACATCGACGACACGCTGCGCTCCATGCGCCGTCTCGCCACCGAACACACCAACCTGACCTGGGTGACTTCGGGCTTCGGCTGGATCACCAACATCGCGCCCACGCTGGTCGCGGTGCCGCTGTATTTCAACGGCAAGATCAGCTTCGGCGGCCTGATGATGGCGGCCGCGGCGTTCACGCAGGCGCAGTCCTCGCTGCGCTGGTTCGTCGACAACTTCAGCACCATCGCCGACTGGCGCGCGGGCCTGCTGCGCGTCGCCAGCTTTCGCCAGGCCCTGCTCATGGACCAGGGCCTCGATCAGCCGGAGCGTCGCATCGCCTATATGCAGGGAGAGCCCGACCGGCTGCTGATCGAGAACCTGCAGATCGAGGCGCAAAGCGGTCGCGAGCAGATCGAGGAAGCGCAGGTGAGCATCGCGGCCGGTCGGCGCGTGCGGGTCGCGAGCGCGCCGGGAACCAGCAAGACCCTGCTGTTCCGCGCACTGGCCGGCTTGTGGCCCTGGGGCTCGGGGCGCATCGAAATGCCGCCGTCCGAGGTCATCTTCTACGTGCCGCGTGGCACGCCCTATCTGCCCAGCGGCACGCTGCGCGAAGCGCTGGCGTATCCGGATGCGGCCGACCGCTTCGAGGCGCCGCATTATCCAAAGGCGCTGGAGCGGCTCGGCTTGATCCGGCTGATTCCGCTGCTCGACGAGGCACGGCGCTGGGACCGCGAGCTGAGCCAGGACGAACAGCTAAGCTTGGCGTTTGCGCGCATGTTGCTGCAGCGGCCGGCGTGGGTACTGCTCGACGACGCTTTCTCGGCGCTCGAAGCCGGCTCGCTCGATCGCGTGGTCGACGTGCTGCGCAGCGAGCTCGCCGACGCCGCCGTGATTCATATCGGTGCCGCCGTTCAAGGACACGAAGACTTGTTCGATCAGATGTTGCAGTTGGTCAGGATGCCCGAGCCGGCCATGCCGGGCGGCGATGCGCCGGCACCGGCAGCGGGTGGCCTGTGAATCGGCTGTCAGTCCTGAGCGCGTCGCTCATCGCCCTGATGCTGCTGCCGGGCACGCTGGCCGCGCAGATGTCGCCCAACGCCCCGCCGCCGACGCAGATTCCAATGCCGCCGCCGCAGGTGCAGGCGCAACTGCAGCCGCAGAACTTCGAGTTCAGGCTGACATCGCCGCTGGACGATCCGGCCACGGCCGAGGCCATGCGCGATCTGGCGGCGCGCATGCTGCCGGTCTACCAGAACAAAAGCATCGACCAGTACCTGTCCACGCTGTCGAGCCTGCAACTCGTCGCGGGCAATTACCCGGCCGCCGACGAGTCGCGACGCGAGCTGCAGGAGCGTCGCCGCAAGCCCGACGCCGGGCGACCCGTCGGTCGCAACGTGCTGCTCGATCTCTACGCCCAGGCGCGAGCGAAAGAAGCGACGCAGAAGATCGCCTTCGACGAGGCGTTCACGCAGTCCTTTCGTGCCGTGGTGCCCAAGCTCGGCGATCGCGACGCCTACACGGTCACCACCTGGATGGCGGCGCCGCTGCCGCCGCTGCGCGAAGCGCTGCAGCGCGCGCTCGACGGCGCCAAGGCGCACGGCAGCTTGAGCATGGACGAGGCGCTGGAGCTGGTGCGCCATTACCTGGCCTACGACACGCACCGTCGCTTCGGGGCCCTGGCATTTGCGCTGGCGGCCGAAGACGACAAGGCCCGCTATCTGTTCGAGGACACGGTGATCCGCACGCGGGCCGGCGTGCCGATACAGGCGCGCATCGTGCGGCCGCGCCATGGCGATCCCAGGCGGCCGGCGCTGCTGGAGTTCACCATCGACACCACGGCGGACGAATCGCGCGCCCGCGCCGCGCATGGCTACGCGGGCGTGATGGCCTATACGCGTGGCAAAGGTGGATCGCAAAACG